>DATBGF010000638.1:0-18089 GCA_036558145.1 Acidimicrobiales bacterium | reverse complement strand
GATGTAGGCGACGCCGCCCTTGCCGGACTGGCTGTTGACCCGGATCACCGCCTCGTAGGTGCGCCCGACGTGCTTGGGATCGATGGGCAGATAGGGGACGCCCCAGGTGTCGTACTCGCTGCCGAGGGCGGCGAAGCCCTTGCGGATCGCGTCCTGGTGGCTGCCGGAGAAGGCCGTGTAGACGAGGTCGCCCACGTAGGGGTGGCGGGGGTGAACCGGCAGCCGGTTGCAGTACTCGGCCACCCGGCGGATGTGGTCGATGTCGCCGATGTCGATCCCGGGGTCGATGCCCTGGCTGAACAGGTTCAGCGCCAGCGTGACCACGTCCACGTTGCCGGTGCGCTCGCCGTTGCCGAACAGCGTGCCCTCGACCCGGTCGGCCCCGGCCATCACGCCGAACTCGGCGGCGGCCACGGCCGTGCCCCGGTCGTTGTGGGGGTGCAGCGACAGGATGATCCGGTCCCGCTTGGGCACGTTGCGGTGGAAGTACTCGATGACGTCGCCGTAGATGTTCGGCGTGTACATCTCCACCGTGGCCGGCAGGTTGAGGATGAGCGGCCGGTCCGCTTCGGGCTCGATCACGTCGGTGACCGCGGCGCAGATCTCGACGGCGTACTCGATCTCGGTGCCGGTGAAGCTCTCGGGCGAGTACTCGTAGCGGACCGCGGTCTCGGGGACGTCGTCCTCCAGCTTGCGGGCCAGCTTGGCCGCGTCGGTGGCGATCTGGGTGATGCCGTCGTAGCCCATCCCGAACACCACCCGGCGCTGCAGGATCGACGTCGAGTTGTAGAAGTGGACGATCGCCTGGCGGGCCCCCCGGATCGACTCGTACGTGCGCTCGATCAGCTCGGCCCGGCACTGGGTCAGGACCTGGATCGTCACGTCGTCGGGGACCAGGTCCTCCTCGATGAGCTGGCGGATGAAGTCGAAGTCGGGCTGGCTGGCGCTGGGGAACCCGACCTCGATCTCCTTGAACCCCATCTGCACCAGCGTGTCGAACATGCGGCGCTTGCGGGCCGGGTCCATGGGGTCGATCAGCGCCTGGTTGCCGTCGCGCAGGTCGACCGAGCACCACAGCGGCGCCTTGGTGATGCGCTGGTTGGGCCAGGAGCGGTCGTCGAGGATGGTCGGGAGCGGGAGGAAGGGCTCGTACTTCTCGAACGGCATCTTCTCGGGGGTCACAGGTTCGGGAGGCATCGCTCTCTCCGCTCTCGGGTGGGGTGGAAAATTGTCGCCGGAAAACTGAAAAGCCCCCTGGCCGAAACGGCGCAGGAGGCGGGGCGAGCACCTATGTGCGGTGCTCGCCTTACATAAGAAGGAGGCCGGCGACGGGCTGGCGCATCGCTCCATGGTGCCGAAGCCCGACGGGGGGAGTCAAGACGGTTAGCCTCGTCGCCGTGAGGCGTGTCGTTCGGATCGGATTGCTGGTCGTCGTCATCGGGATCGTCCAACGGGTCGTGCGCAAGATGCTGGCCGCCCCGCCGCCCACCCCCGAGCCGGCGGACTCGACGGCCTCCCGCGCCCCCGACAAGGTCCACGCCGCCTCGGGCTCCGCCCCGGCCACCGAGCCGAGGCCGGTGACGGTCCCCGCCACCGACGGCCCGGCCAAGGAGGCAGCGGCCCCCGTCCAGGCCCCGGCCAAGGCGCCGGCCACGGACGCGGCAGCCACGGCCCAGGCGCCGCCGGGCCCGGCGGAAGCCCCGGCCAAGGCCCCAGCGGGGCCGGCGAAGGCCCAGGCGGCCAAGAAGGCGCCCGCGGCGAAGAAGGCTGCACCCGCCAAGAAGGCACCGGCCAAGAAGGCAGCGCCCGCGAAGGAAGCGCCCGCCAAGACGGGACCCGCGGGCGACGCGCCCGCAAAGAAGGCGCCGGCCAAGAAGGCGGGTGCGGGCAAGAAGGCTGCGGCCAAGAAGGCGGCCAAGCCGGCGGACGCCGGGCCCGACGGCGGCTGACCCCCACCCCGGGGCGGTCAGCCCACCGCGTGCACGGAGACGATCCCGTCCCCGCTGCGGATGGCGTCCTGGACCTCGGAGGGGACCGAGCGGTCGGTGGCGATGACCTGCATGGCCGCGTCGCCCCGGTCCGTGCGGCCGAGGTGCATGTCGTCGATGTTCACCCCGGCCTCGGCCAGCACGCCGGAGACGAAGTGGATGATGCCGGGACGGTCGACGTTGCGGACCACCAGCATGTGGCTGGCCGGGGGCAGGTCGACGGTGTGGCCGTCGAGCATCACGATGCGGGGCTCGCCCCGCATCCCCACGAGCGTGCCGCCGATGCCGTGGTCGCCGCCGCGGATCGAGATCAGGTTGACGTAGTCGTGAGCGGTGGCCGTGGAGGTGTCGCGCACCTCCACGCCCCGCTCGGCCGCGATGCGGGGGGCGTTGACGTAGGACACCGGCTCGTCGGTCACGGCGCCGAACACGCCCTTGAGCACGGACAGCGTGAGGATCCGGGTGTCCGAGTCCGCTATCTGGCCGGCGTACTCGATCTCGAGCGCCTTGGGCAGCTTCTCGGCCAGGGCGGTGTAGATCTCGCCCAGGCGCTCGGCCAGGGGCAGGAAGTGGCGCACCGTCTCGGACGCCTCGGCCGCGCTCACGTTGACCGCGAAGGGCACGAACTCCCCCGCCAGGGCCAGTCCGACCTGCTCGGCGATGGTGTCGCCCGCCTTGTCCTGCGCCTCGCGGGTGCTGGCGCCGAGGTGGGGCGTGACCACCACCTGGGGCAGCCCGAACAGGGGCGAGTCGGTGGTGGGCTCGGCCGAGAACACGTCGAGCGCGGCACCGGCGACGTGGCCGACCCGCACCGCCTCGGCCAGGGCCGCCTCGTCCACGATCCCGCCCCGGGCCACGTTGATGATGCGGATGCCGGGCTTGGCCCGCGCCAGCAGGTCCTTGCCGATCAGCCCGACCGTCTCGGGCGTCTTGGCCACGTGCAGGGTGACGAAGTCGCTCACCTCGACCAGCCGGTCCAGCGACATCAGCTCGACGCCCAGCTGGCGGGCGCGGTCCTCGGACACGAACGGGTCGTAGGCCACCAGGCGCATGCCGAAGGCGTGGGCCCGCTGGGCCACCAGCTTGCCGATGCGGCCGAGGCCGACCACGCCGAGCGTCTTGTCGGACAGCTCGACGCCCTCCCAGCGGGACCGCTCCCAGCGGCCGTCGATCAGCGCCGAGTGGGCCTGGGGGATGTTGCGGGCCTGGGCCAGCAGCAGCGCCATCGTGTGCTCGGCGGCGGAGAGGATGTTCGACTGGGGCGCGTTCACCACCATCACACCCCGCTCGGTGGCCGCGTTGACGTCGACGTTGTCGAGACCGATGCCGGCCCGGCCCACGACGACCAGGTCGCTGCCCGCCTCCAGCACTTCGCGGGTCACCTGGGTGGCCGAGCGGATGATGAGAGCCGCCGCCCCGTGCACGACCTCGACGAGCTCGTCGGGGTTGAGCCCCAGCCGGACGTCGACCACGTGGCCGGCGTCACGGAGCCGCTGGAGCCCGCCGTCTGCGATCTTCTCGGTCACGAGGATGCGCGCCATCGCGCCCAAGTGTGGCCGGGGGTCGAGGCACGGACCAACCTCACGAACCGTGGGGCACGCGACGTTGAGGGAGCATGACCGACACCGTGTTCACCATCGTTCCCTCCCCTGTGGGTGACCTCGTCCTCACCGGGGACGGCCGCAGCATCACCCGCATCGGCTTCGCCGAGCGCACGCCGGTCGATCCCGGCTGGCGGGAGGACCCGGCCCCGTTCACGGCCGCCGTCACCCAGCTCACCGAGTACTTCGCGGGCGACCGGCGGGCGTTCGACCTGCCCCTGGCGGCGGACGGCACGGCCTTCCAGCGGCAGGTGTGGGCCGCGCTGGCCGCCATCCCCTACGGCGAGACGACCAGCTACGCGGCGCTGGCCGAGGCCATCGGGCACCCCGGCAGCGCCCGGGCCGTGGGCGCGGCCAACGGCGCCAACCCGCTGGCCATCGTGGTCCCGTGCCACCGGGTGGTGGGCGCCGACGGCACGCTGACCGGCTACGCGGGCGGCCTGGACGCCAAGCGCAGCCTGCTCACGCTGGAGGCGGATCCGCCGGCGGCGTGACCGGCTCGGGCAGGTTCTCGACGGGGACCGGCTCGATGTCCTCGCCCGGAGGCAGGGTGAACCCGAAGACCTGGGCGTAGAACGACAGCTCGCTGTCGAGGGCCTTGCGGATGTTGGCGGCCTGCCGGAACCCGTGCTGCTCGCCCGGGAAGGTGACATAGGCCACCGGCACCTGCTTGGCCCGCAGCGCGTTCACGATCATCTCCGCCTGGTTGGGCGGCACGACCTCGTCCTCCAGGCCCTGGAGCACGATGAGCGGGCGGTCGAAGCCGTCGGTGTGGTGGATCGGCGAGCGGGCCTCGTAGAGGTCCCGGCGCTCCGGGTAGGGCCCGATCAGCCCGTCGAGGTAGCGGCTCTCGAACTTGTGGGTCTCGACCGCCAGGGCCTCGAGGTCGGCCACGCCGTAGTGGCTGGCGCCCGCCGCGAACGTGTGGCGGAACGCCAACACCGCCAGGGTCGTGTAGCCGCCGGCCGAGCCGCCCCGGATGCACAGGCGGGCGGGATCGACCCGGGCCTCGTCCGCCAGGAAGCGGGCGGCGGCCTCGCAGTCGTCGAGGTCGACGATGCCCCACGTGCCCCGGAGCTGCTCCCGGTAGGCGCGGCCGTAGCCGGTCGACCCGCCGTAGTTGACGTCGACCACGCCGAAGCCCCGGCTGGTCCAGTACTGGATGCTCACCTGGAGCATGGGCCGGGCCGCGGCGGTCGGCCCGCCGTGGATGACCACCAGCAGCGGCGGCGCCTCGCCCGGCTCCGGGGTCACCTCCGGGTTGGTGGGCGCGTAGTACAGCGCGTGGGCCGTGCGGCCCCCGGTGGTGGGGAAGTCGATCGGCTCGGGCTGGGAGAACCAGGCCGGGTCCACGCCCAGGTCGCGGGGTGGGCGCAGGATCTCCGGTTCGCCGGCCAGTGGCGCGGCCACGCCGCCGGCGTCGGGCGCCAGCCGCAGGCTCACGACGGCGGCCTCGACCGTGGCCGACGCCCCGATGAACACCACCCGGTCGCCGGCGGCGTGCACCGACGAGATCGAGGTGTAGGGCACGTCGACGTCGGCCGTGCGGCCGTCGCCCGACAGGACCGCCAGGTGGTCGAGCCCGTCGCGGCTGTAGGCGAACACGACCCGGCCGTCGCCGAGGAACGCGTAGTTGGACACGCCGAACACCCACTGGGGCATGCCCAGCTCGGCCTCGGTCTGGACCATGGGCTCGATCGCGCCGTCGGGCACCTGGCGGTAGAGGTTCCACCAGCCGGTGCGGTCCGACACGAACCACAGCGACCCGTCGGCCGCCCAGCGGGGCTGGCACACGGACTCGCCGTCGCCGTGGCCCCCGGGGCCGTAGTGCGGGCGACCCGCCACCACGGCCAGGTGCGACAGCGCGGGGCCCACGGGCGTGTCGCGCACGTCCGCCACGCACAGCTCGGTGCCGTCCCAGGGCATGTCGGGATGCGACCACTGCAGCCAGCACAGCCGGCGCCCGTCGGGCGAGAAGCGGGGGTCGGAGACGAAGTCCGGCCCGGTCACCAGGGAGCGGACCGGCACCTCGCCGGTCGTGTCCAGCACGACGATCTCGTTCGTGACGTCCTTGGCGCCGGCGCCGGGCGGGTGGTGCTCGCGCACGACGACCAGCCAGCGCCCGGAGTCGTCGAGCTCGCCGTCGGCCCAGCGGTCGCCCCGGGGCGCCTCCGGCTCCGGGCTGACCGGCTCGGGCGCGCCGTCGCCCTCCTGGCGGTAGAGGCGCTGGTCGCCCCAGTGGGCGAACCACACGGTCGCGCCCCGGGTCCACCAGGCGCCGCCGCCGTACTCGTGCACCGCGGTGCGGGCGTTGAAGCCCTCCGGGAGGCGCTCGACGGTGCTACCGTCGGCCGCCCGCTGGACGAGCTGGGTGCGGCCGCCTTCCTCGGGTCGCTGCTCGGACCAGGTGACGGTGTCGCCCTCGATCGAGACCCCGCCGAGGCCGGCGGCGGCCTTGACGACGAGGGCTGACGTTATGGGGGTGCTCCAGGAGCCGTAAGGTGGCACCACCCGGAGGGTAGCGTCGGCGGGTCGCCGCTCCCTGACGGTGGACAGGGCGGGTCGGGGTGACCGCCTAGGATCCCGCAACCGGGCTATCCCCCTCATGAACGCGGCCCCCCGAGACACAGGCAGGATCTTGCGGTGGAGTGCGGTAACTGTCACACGATGAACGCCCCTGGCGTCCAGACCTGCGTCGGCTGCGGCTGGCCGCTGGGCCAGGCGCCGCCGCCGGCACCCGGCGGCGCGCCCCCGGCGCAGCCCCCGTCCGACCCGGGCTGGGTGCAAGGGGCCTACGGATCCCAACCACCTCCGTCCGACCCGGGCGGCTATCCCCCGTCCGACCCAGGCGGCTATCCCCCGCCCGCACCGGGCGGCTATCCACCTCCGGCTCCCGGCGGCTACGAGCAGGGCGGCTACCCGCCGGCGGCTCCGGGCTACGGCCAGCCGTCCGGCGAGCAGTACCCGCCGGGTGCCTACCCGCCCGGCCCTCCCGGCCCTCCGGGCGCCTACCCGCCGGGTCAGTACCCCGGCGGTGCGCCGCCCCAGAAGAAGAGCTCGAAGGCACCGTTGCTCGCCATCCTCGGCATCCTGGTGGTGCTGGCGCTGGCGGCGGGCGCGTTCTTCGTCCTCAAGGGTGACGACAAGGCCGAGCAGGTCGTCCTCGAGCCGATCGGCATGGTCCAGGAAGACGACTTCGCGGGCAACCTCGACGTCGTCGGCGACGCCTCCGGCACGATCGCGGCGGCCGACCTCAGCCAGGTCCCCAACCCCAGCGTCGAGCAGGTCGGCACCCCGCTGGCGGGCCGTGTGGCCCAGGGCGGCGACCCCGCCCTCTACGGCGGCAGCCGGGACACCCAGGTCTGCGACGTCGACACGCTGGTCGCGTTCCTCACCGACCCGGCCAACTCCGCCAAGGCGGAGGCCTGGTCCAAGGTGCTCCACGTCGACGCCGGCGGCATCCCGGACTACGTGGCCGGGCTGACGGCCGTCCGTCTCCGCTACGACACCCGGGTCACCAACCACGGGTTCCGTGACGGCGAGGCCAACGGGTTCCAGTCGCTGCTGCAGGCCGGCACCGCGGTGCTGGTGGACAACACCGGCGTGCCGCGGGTCAAGTGCAACTGCGGCAACCCGCTGGCCGAGCCCACCCCGTTGGGCGACGCGAGCGAGAGCAACGCCATGAACCTCCAGGACACGGCCGAGAACCCGGACGACGCCTGGGACGGGCTCGACCCGGCCGCGGCCGTCAAGGTCGAGCCGGCGGAGACCCCGTTCGAGGAGGTCACGCTGGTCGACTTCGATACCGCCGGGCTGCTCCAGCGGCCCGTCGGCTCCGACGGTGCGAGCAAGCAGGACACCGGCACCGGCGACGTCCAGGTCACCCTGCGGTGGGCGTCGGACTCCGACCTCGACCTGCACGTGACCGAACCGGACGGGACCGAGATCTATTACCTCAACACCGGGCCGACATCGACCGGCGGCCAGCTGGACGTCGACTCCAACGTCGACTGCGAGAACGACGGCGGTGTCGAGAACATCTTCTGGCCGGTGGGAGATGCGCCATCCGGCGACTACACGGTGAGCGTCCAGGGCTTCCGAGAAACCCGGGACGACGGGACCGACTGCGGTGGTGGCGACTTCACCCTGTCGATCACCGTCGCCGGCGAGGAGTCCACGCAGACGGGCACGGTGGCCGAGAACGAGTCGGTCGAGTTCCCGTTCTCCGTTCCCTGACGTGAGCTTCGGGGGGTGCCCGGCCGGGCACCCCCCGCACGCTCAGCGGGCGCCGGCCAGCAGGTCGGCGATGCGGGTGCAGCCCTCGCCCAGGTCGTCGTCGCCCAGGGCGAACGAGAGCCGGGCGTAGCCCGGGGCGTCGAAGGCCTCGCCCGGGACCACGGCCACCTTGGCCTCGTCGAGGAGGACGCCGCACAGCTCGACCGTGGTGGTCGGGGTGGTCCCCCGCAGGTCGCGGCCCAGGTAGGCGGAGAAGTTCGGGAAGCAGTAGAACGCGCCCTGGGGCTCCAGGATCGTGACCCCGGGGATGCCGGTGAGCAGGCGGTGCATGGCGTGGCCCCGGCGCTCGAACGCGGTGCGCATCTGGGCCACCGCCTCCAGGTCGCCCGAGACCGCGGCCAGGGCCGCCACCTGGGACACGTTGGCCACGTTGGACGTGGTGTGCGACTGGAGGTTGGCGGCCGCCTTGGTCACCTCGGGCGGGGCGATCATCCAGCCCACCCGCCAGCCGGTCATGGCGTAGGTCTTGGCCACGCCGTTGAGCACGACGCACCGCCCCGCCAGGTCGGGCACCAGGGCGGGCATAGAGGTGAACTCGTGCTCGCCGTAGGTGAGGTGCTCGTAGATCTCGTCGGTGATCACCCAGATGCCCCGCTCGACGGCCCAGCGGCCGATGGCCTCGACCTCGTGGCGGGGGTAGACCGCGCCCGTCGGGTTCGACGGCGACACGAACAGCAGCGCCTTGGTCCGCTCGGTGACCGCCGCGTCGAGCTGGTCGAGCGTGACCCGGAACCCGGTGCCCTCGTCGGTGGGCAACACCACCGGGACGCCGCCGGCCAGGCGGATCGGCTCGGGGTACGTCGTCCAGTACGGCGCGGGCAGCAGCACCTCATCGCCCGGGTCGAGCAGCGTGGCGCACGTGTTGAAGACCGCGTGCTTGCCGCCGTTGGTGACCAGGACCTGGGCCGAGGTCACGTCGTAGCCCGAGTCGCGCTTGGTCTTGGCCGCGATGGCGTCACGCAGGTCGGGAAGGCCGGCCGCGGGCGTGTACTTGTGGTAGCGCGGGTTGCGGCAGGCCTCGACGGCGGCGGCCACGATGTGGTCGGGGGTGGGGAAGTCGGGCTCGCCGGCACCGAAGCCGATGACCGGCTCGCCGGCAGCCTTCAGCGCCTTGGCCTTGGCGTCGACCGCGAGGGTGGCCGACTCCGTGATGGCGGAGACGCGAGCGGAGATGGGAGTGGGGGACAACGGGCTGGCTCCTTGGTCTCGACGCCCGCGATAGTGGCACCGATGAGCCCGCCCACCCCAGAGATAACCATCCCGGCCGACCTGCTGCCCGCGGACGGCCGCTTCTGCTCGGGGCCCTCCAAGGTGCGCCCCGAGGCCCTGGTGGCGCTGGCCGACAGCGGCCGCAGCTACCTGGGCACCAGCCATCGCCAGGCCACCGTGCGGTTCATGGTGGCGGCGCTGCGCAACGGGATCTCCGAGCTGCTCTCGCTGCCGGACGGCTACGAGGTGGCGCTGGGCAACGGGGGCACGACCGCCTTCTGGGACGCGGCCACCTTCGGGCTCATCGACCAGCGCAGCCAGCACCTGTCCTTCGGCGAGTTCTCGTCCAAGTTCGCCGCCTGCGCCCTGGCCGCCCCCCACCTCGACGATCCGGACGTGATCGAGGCGCCGCCGGGCACGGTGCCCGAGGCCAAGGCCACGCCCGACGTCGACGCCTACTGCCTGACCCACAACGAGACGTCGACGGGGGTCGCCGCCCCGCTGCAGCGGCCCGAGGGCGCCGAGGGCCTGGTGCTGGTGGACGCCACCTCGGCCGCCGGCGGCCTGCGCTTCGACGCGGCCCAGACCGACGCCTACTACTTCGCCCCGCAGAAGGGCCTCGCCTCCGACGGCGGGCTGTGGCTGGCGGCCCTGTCCCCCGCCGCGGTCGAGCGCATCGAGCGCATCGCGGCGAGCGACCGCTGGGTGCCGGCGTTCCTCGACCTGGGCATCGCCCTCGACAACAGCCGCAAGGACCAGACCTACAACACGCCCGCGCTGGCCACCATCTTCCTGGCGGTGCAGCAGGTGGAGTGGATCCTGCACAACGGCGGGCTCGGCTTCGCCGCCGGGCGCTGTGACCGGTCGGCCGAGATCATCTACGGCTGGGCCGACCGCAGCGAGTACGCCACGCCGTTCGTCACCGACCCGGCGCTGCGCAGCCACGTGGTGGCGACCATCGACCTGGACTCCGCCATCGAGGCCACCACGGTCTCGGCGGTGCTGCGCCAGAACTTCGTGCTCGACACCGACAGCTACCGCAAGCTGGGCCGCAACCAGCTGCGGATCGCGCTGTACCCGGCCATCGACCCCGAGGACGTCGAGGCGCTCACCCACTCCATCGACTACGTGGTGGAGCGCCTGCGCTGATCAGGCGCGGGTTCCGGGACCGGCCTTGATCCGGTCACGCAGGTCGGACACCCAGTCGTCGACCGGCCAGGCTCCCTCGACCACCCAGGTGGCGATCCCCTCGTAGTCCTCGGGCGCGTAGCCAGGAGAGCGGTTGACCACCACGTCCCACCCCTCCGGGCGCTCGACGCCCTCGAGGTAGGGAGCGATGCCCTCGGGCGGGAGCTGTTCGGTGAGCGAGATGGGCACGATGCCGTCCCACCGCAGCGCCCGCTCCAGCGGGCGGCGGTTCGGGATCACGCCCGCCACCCAGATCGGCGGCCGGGGCTGCTGGACCGGGCGGGGTCGCAGCTCGGAATCGACGTGGAAGTGCTCGCCGTCGTGCTTCAGGGGCCCCCGGAGCAGGCCGTCGATCACCGTCAGGCTCTCATCGAGGATCGCGGCCCGATCCCGGTCGCCCGCGGGGTCGCCGAAGGCGGCGAACTCGTGCTCGGCCGGGTCGCCCAGGCCCACGCCCAGCACGGCCCGGCCCCCGCTCAGGTGGTCGAGCGTGATGATCTCGCGGGCCACCGATTGGGGCCGGCGCCGAGCCAAGGGGGTGACCAGCGTGCCGAGGAGCACCCGCTCGGTGGCCTGGGCCATGGCGCCCAGCACGACCCAGGGGTTGTGGACGTCCAGGTTCATCTCGGGGAACAGCACGACGTGGTCCCACAGGAACACGCCGTCCCAGCCCGCCTGCTCTGCGTCCACCGCCATCGCCACCAGGGTGGCCGGGTCGGTGAAGGGCGGCAGGGACACAGCAGTGCGCATACCGGGACCGTACGGCGCGGCTGTGACCGGGGCAGCGAGGGTGCATGCTGAGGGGATGCGCCTCTCCGTCTGGCCCACCGCCTTCCAGCCCTGGTCCGAGCTGCTCGCCACCGCCCGCCACGCCGAGACCAACGGATGGGACGGGATCTGGCTGGCCGACCACTTCATGGGCAACACCGGCGGGCCGTTCCCGCCGGAGACGCCGACGCTGGAGGCCGGGTCGCTGGTCGGGGCCCTGGCCGCCGTGACCGAGCGAGTGCGGATCGGCACGCTGGTCTACGGCAACACCTACCGCCACCCCGCGGTCGTGGCCAACATGGCCGCCACCGTCGACCACGTCTGCGGCGGCCGGTTCGTGCTCGGCCTGGGCGCCGGCTGGCAGGAGAACGAGCACGAGGCCTACGGCATCGAGCTGCCGCCCGTGGGCGAGCGGGTGAGCCGCTTCGCCGAGGCCGTGCAGGTGGTGCGCAGCCTGCTCACCGAGCCGGTCACGAACTTCGACGGCAAGCACTACCGGCTGACCGAGGCCCTGTGCGAGCCCAAGCCGGTGCAGGCCCGGATGCCGATCCTCATCGGCGCCAGTGGCGACCGGATGCTCGGCATCACCGCCCGCCACGCCGACGAGTGGAACACCTGGGGCCTGCCCGACCACGTCGCCGAGCGCTCGGCCACGCTCGACCGGGCGTGCGAGGCCGCGGGCCGCGACCCGGCCGAGATCGCCCGCACCTGCCAGGCCGTGGTGCTGTTCACCGAGGACGACGCGCAGGGCGAGAAGCTCATGTCCCGGCCCGGGCGCCCGATCATGGCGGGCACGCCCGCGCGGCTGCGCGACGTCCTGGCCGGCTACGCCGAGATCGGGGTGGACGAGCTGATCGTGCCCGACGGCAGCTTCGGCACCGGCCAGGCCAAACTGGACGGCTTGGCCCGGTTTGCGGCTGAAGTCGCCGCCGACTTCCGGTAGCACTCCCTTGGTCGCCTCGGACTTCCGGTAGCCCTGTCGCTAGTGTCGACTGACGACCGCATCAGCGACATGAGGGAGACGTGATGCCCAGCCTGGCAGAGGTCCGCGCCCAGCTCACCGGGCCCGGCGGCATGTTCGAGGTCGTGACCGAGGACGTCGCCGGCCGTCCCCTGCAGGTCTACTCCCAGCGCATGCGCTCGCTGCGCGAGATCGCCCAGGGAGCCATGGCCCGCGGCGAGGACACCTTCCTCGCCTACGGCGAGCGGGAGTACGGCTTCCGCGACTTCGTGGCCGCGGCCAACGGCATGGCCCAGCTGCTGAGCAGCGAGTACGGCATCGGTCCGGGCGACCGGGTGGCCGTGCTCAGCCAGAACAACCCGGAGTGGTGCATCGCGTTCTGGGCCACGGTGGCCCAGGGGGCGATCCTGGTCGGGCTCAACGGCTGGTGGAAGGCCGACGAGGTCCTCTACGGGCTGCAGGACTCGGGCGCCACCGTGCTCTTCGCCGACGCCAAGCGCTTCGAGCGCATCGCCGACCGGCTGGACGAGGCGCCCGACCTGGCCCACGTCTTCCTCATCGACGCCTCACCCGACGACTTCCCCGACACGCCCGGCAAGGCGGTCCTGCACCCGGTCGACGTGCTCACCGGGTCCCCCAGCGAGACGTTCCCCGACGCCGAGATCGACGAGGACGACGCTGCCGTCATCTTCTACACCTCGGGCACGACCGGGAAGCCCAAGGGCGCCATCTCGACCCACCGCTCGATGATCGCCAACCTCCAGAACACGATCTACAGCACGGTGTCGTCGACCATGGCCAACCCGGCGGGCGGCGCCACGCTGGGCAGCGGGCCCACGGTGTCGCTGCTGACCTCGCCGCTGTTCCACGTGTCGGGCTGCCACTCGGGCCTGGTGGTGGGGCTGCTGGCGGGGATCAAGATCGTCATCCCCGAGGGCCGCTTCGACCCGGTCCACGTGCTGCGGCTGATCCAGGACCACCAGGTCACCGTGTGGGCCACGGTCCCCACCATGGTGTGGCGGGTGTGCGAGCACCCCGCCCGCCACGACTACGACACGTCCGCGGTGACCACCGTGGCGTTCGGCGGCTCGCCCTCGGCCGACGAGCTGCAGCGCAAGATCGCCGACACGTTCCCCAACGTGCGCTCGACCTCCAACGCCTACGGCCTGACCGAGACGTCGTCGGTGGCCACGGTCATCAGCGGCGACGACGCCCGGCGCAAGCCGTGGTCGGTGGGCCCGCCCGTGCCCACCGTCGAGGTCCGCATCGTCGGTGCCGCCAACGAGCCGCTGGGACCGGGCGAGACCGGCGAGGTGTGCATCCGCGGGCCGATCCTCATGAAGGGCTACTGGAACAAGCCCGAGGCCACCGCCGAGGCCATCGACGCCGACGGCTGGCTGCACACCGGCGACATCGGCCACCTCGACGACGAGGGCTACCTCGCCATCACGGATCGCAAGAAGGACATGATCATCCGGGGCGGCGAGAACATCTACTGCGTCGAGATCGAGAACCGCCTGGTGCTGCACCCGGCGATCGCCGACGCCGCGGTCATCGGGGTGGCCCACCCCGAGCTGGGCGAGGAGGTCAAGGCGGTCGTGCAGGTCGAGCCGGGCCAGGAGCTCGGCGAGGACGACGTGCGCAGCTGGGTGGCGGGCGAGCTGGCCGACTTCAAGGTGCCCGCCTACGTCGAGGTGCGCACCGGTCCCCTGCCCCGGAATGCCTCAGGAAAGCTGCTCAAGAACGTGCTGCGCGGCGAAGGTGAAGTGAGCTTCGCCGAGACCATGTGATCCGTATACTCCGGCCTTCCGTATAGGCGTGGCGGAGGCGGCTGTGGGCTATTTCCTCGGCATCGACATAGGCACCACCTACACGGCGGCCGCCGTGTGGCGCGACGGCCGCTACGACGTGGCGGGTCTGGGCAACCGGGCCCCGACGATCCCGTCGGTCATCCTGCTGCGCGACGACGAGACCGTGCTCACCGGCGAGGCCGCGGCCCGCCGGGCGGCCACCGAGCCGTCGCGGGTGGCGCGCGAGTTCAAGCGCCGGCTCGGCGACCCCACGCCCATCATCGTGTCCGGCACCCCGTACTCGGCCGACGCGCTGATGGCCAAGCTGCTGCGCTGGGTGGTGGAACGGGTGGCCGAGGCCGAGGGCGGCCCCGCCGACGGGGTCGCTGTGACCCATCCGGCCAACTGGGGCCCCTTCAAGATCGACCTGCTGCGCCAGGCCATCCGCATGGCCGACCTGGGCGAGGTCACCACGCTCAGCGAGCCCGAGGCGGCCGCCATCTACTACGCCTCGCTCTCCCGGGTGGAGCCGGGCTCGGTCATCGCGGTCTACGACCTGGGCGGCGGCACGTTCGACGCCGCGGTGCTGCGCAAGACCGACGGCGGGTGGGACGTGCTGGGCACGCCCGAGGGCATCGAGCGGCTGGGCGGCATCGACTTCGACGAGGCCGTCTACCAGTACGTGGCGTCGGCCGTCGGCGGCGCCATCGACGAGCTCGACCCCAACGACCCCACGGCCCAGGCCGCGGTGTCCCGCCTGCGCCAGGAGTGCGTCGACGCCAAGGAGGCGCTCTCGTCGGACACCGACGTGTCGATCCCGGTGATGCTGCCCAACCTGCAGACCGAGGTGCGCCTGACCCGGGCCGAGTACGAGCAGCTGGTCCGGCCCGCGCTGACCGACACGATCTCGGCCACGCAGCGGGCCCTGCGCTCGGCCGACGTCAACCCCGGCCAGGTGACCGCGGTGCTGCTGGTCGGCGGCTCGTCGCGCACTCCCCTGGTGGCGGAGATGGTCTCGTCCGCGCTGGGACGCCCCGTGGCGGTCGACGCCCACCCCAAGCACGGCGTCGCCCTCGGCGCCGCCATCACGGCGGCCGAGGTGGGCCTCTCCGGCCCCGCCCCGGCCCCGGTGGTGCCCCCGGCCCCCGTCCACGCTCCCGGCGCCGTCGCCGCGGGCGCCGCCGGCCTGGCCGCGGCGGCTGCGGCCACGGGGATCCCGGATCCACGGCCTGCGACCACGGCCGCGATGGCCGGGACGGAGGCGTGGCCCGCCCCACCGCCGGCGCCGCCCGGCCCGCCGCCCGGAGCGACCGCGCCGGGCGCGCCGGTGCCACCTGCGATGCCCCCGCCGGACCTCGGGGGCGACGAGCCGCCGCCACCGCCGGGCCCACCCACGGGTGGCGACGGGGACGGGACGTCGCGGCGGGGACCTTTGCTGGTCGGCGTGGGGTTGGCGGTGCTCGCCCTCGTGGGCGTGGTGGCCGCGCTGACGCTGGGCGGCGGTGACGACGACCCGCCGGACAACGCCGCCGCCGAGACGACCACATCCGTCACGCAGGCGACGACCACGACGACGGCGCCCACGACCTCGACGACCGAGGCGCACGAGGGCCCGTTCGTGGAGATCCAGAGCGTGGACCTCGGCCCGGACGACAAGTACGTGGTCAACTACGCGGTCACCGGGTACACGCCCGACGTCGAGGACCCCGAGGCGCTGCACATCCACTTCTTCCTCAACACCACCGACCCCGAGAACGCAGGGATCAACGGCAATCCGCCGGGCACCTGGGACCTGACCGACGTGCTCAACACCTACGAGACGCCGTTCGGTCCCGCCACCAAGGGCGCGGCGACCCAGATGTGCTCCGCCGTGGCCGAACATGACCACTCGGTCTTCGAGCAGGGCACCCTGACCGGGAACTGCGTGGACCTGCCCGCATAGCCGTCGCCGGAATACGGTGGCGCATGAGCGACGACGTGCGTGACCGTCCCCTGGTCCCGCTGCCGGCCCAACCCAGCGGGGTGCGCTGGCCGACCGACATGTGGCCGCGCTCCGCGCCCTCTCCCCGCATCGGGCCCAACCTCTACGGCCTTCTGGAAGAGCTGACGCTCGACGAGAAGCGCTACGGGACCACCTACGCGGTGGCCGTCGTGCAGGGCGGCGAGCTGCTCGCCGAGCGCTACGGCGGGACGCTGGAGCACTGGGACCGGCCCGCCGAGGTGGTGGTGCCCCACACCCGGCTGCTGTCCTGGTCGATGGCAAAGTCGATGCTGCACGCGGTGGTGGGGATGCTGGTGGCCGAGGGGCGCCTGGAGCTCGACGCGCCCGCCCAGGTCCCGGAGTGGGCCGGGCCCGGCGACCCCCGGGCGGCCATCACGCTGGAGCACCTCCTGACCATGCGCGACGGCCTCGACTTCGCGGAGTCGTACGAGGAGGGCCAGGTCTCCCACGTGGTGGAGATGCTCTTCGGCGAGGGCGAGCACGACACCGCCCACTACGCGGCCTCCCGCCCGGCCGCGCACCCGCCGGACGAGGTGTTCAACTACTCGTCCGGCACGTCCAGCATCGTGTCCGGGATCGTGGCCCGCCTGCTGGGGCCGGGCGAGCCCTACCGGCAGTTCCTGCAGGAGCGGCTGTTCGGACCGCTGGGCATGACCTCGGCCGACCCGCGCTTCGACGACGCCGGGACGTTCCTGGGCTCGTCCTACGTGTACGCCACCGCCCACGACTTCCTGCGCTTCGGGCTGCTCTACCTGCGCGACGGCGTCTGGGACGGGACCCGGCTGCTGCCCGAGGGCTGGGTCGACCACGCCCGCCGCATCCGCTCCTACGACGCGGCCGAGGACCGCTGGTACGGCGCCCACTGGTGGAGCGTCGGCGACGACCTCGGCACGTTCTGGGCCAGCGGGTTCGAGGGCCAGTCGATCATGGTCTGCCCGCCGCTCGACCTGCTGGCGGTGCGCCTCGGCCGCTCGCGCGGCGACGACCACACCGCCACGCTGGCGGACTGGCGCCGCCAGCTCGTCGAGGTCTTCCGCTCGGCCTGAGTACGGTCCAGGCATGCCCTACCACGAGATGGCCGAGGCCGAATGGCGGGCGTTCCTGGTGGACCCGGTGCGGCCTGCGGTGCTGGCGACCACCCGCAAGGACGGGCGGCCGCACGCGGCGCCGATCTGGTACGACGTGGACGACGACGGCTCGATCGTGTTCACCACCGGCGCCACGACCGTGAAGGGCTACGCCATCCGCCGCGACGGCCAGGTGGCGCTGGTCGTCCAGGACGACCAGCCACCGTTCTCGGCCGTGATCATCGAGGGTGAGGCCACCTGGTCCGAGGACCCCGACGAGGTGCTGGCCTGGGCCACCCGCCTGGGCGGGCGCTACATGGGAGCGGAGCAGGCCGCTGCCTTCGGCGCCCGCAACGCCGTGCCCGGCGAGCTGCTGATCCGGGTCCGGCCCACCAGGGTCACGGCCCTGGCGGACATCGCGGACTGACCGGGCGGGCTCAGCCGCCCGACACGTCCTCCACCCGCTGCTTGCCGGCGGAGATCCACGGCATCATGCCCCGCAGCTCGGCGCCGACCTGCTCGATGGGGTGGGCCTTGCCCGCCTCGCGCAGCGCCTGGAACCGGGCGCGGCCGGACTCGGACTCCGCGATCCACTCGTCGGCGAACTTGCCGGTGCGGATCTCGTCGAGGATGGCGCGCATCTCGGCCTTCACCGCGTCGTTGATGACGCGCGGGCCGCGGGTGAGGTCGCCGTACTCGGCCGTGTCGCTGATGGAGTAGCGCATGCCGGCGATGCCCTGCTCGTACATGAGGTCCACGATCAGCTTGAGCTCGTGGAGGCACTCGAAGTACGCCGACTCGGGCTGGTAGCCCGCCTCGGTGAGCGTCTCGAACCCGGCCTGCACCAGGGCGGTGAGCCCGCCGCACAGCACCACCTGCTCGCCGAACAGGTCCGTCTCGGTCTCCTCCTCGAACGTGGTCTCCAGCACGCCCGCCCGGGTGCCGCCGATGGCGTCGGCGTAGGCGAGCGCGAGGCCGTGGGCCGCGCCCGACGCGTCCTGGGACACGGCGATGAGGCAGGGGACGCCGCCGCCCTCGGTGTAGGTGCGGCGTACGAGGTGGCCCGGGCCCTTGGGGGCCACCAGCGCCACGTCCACGCCCGCGGGGGCCACCACCTGCTCGAAGCGCACACTGAAGCCGTGCCCCACGAACAGGGCGTCGCCCTCGTTCAGTTGGGGGGCGATGTGCTGGCTGAAGATCGCCTTGTGCTCGGTGTCGG
>DATBGF010000637.1:0-3332 GCA_036558145.1 Acidimicrobiales bacterium | reverse complement strand
CGATGGGCCGGTTGCGGGTGCGGGCCATCACCCGGTCGATGTCACGATCGACGTACATGTTGATGGCGTTGGCCCCACCGGCGGCCAGCGTCCCCCCGATGACGGTGGCGGCGATCAGCCACACGGACGGCATGCCCTTGGCCGCCACGATCATCGTCGGCACGGTCGTGACCAGGAGCAACTCGATGATGCGCGGCTTGGTGAGCGCGACGTAGTCCGCGATCTGAGATCGGACACTGGGGACGGTCAGCCGGGGGGCGGTCAACACAACCCGTGCAGCCTAGGACCGGCCCGCGGAGGCGAGCCAACGCAGTCCCGACCCCACCCCGCTGGGCGCGTTCCCGGCCCCACCACCGGCGACGGCGCCGGCGGATCGCGCGCAACAGGCGCAGCGGGGCGACGGAGGATGGCGGCGGGCATCGGAAGGCCCTGGCCGTGCAGGCGGCGACCGGGACGGCTAGGGGCGCGCCAGCGCTGGGGCGGTGGCCGGGGGAGGAGGTCCAGGGCCGGCCGGCGGACCGCTGTTGCCTCGTGGTCCAGGGCGCGGCCGGGGCGCGGGTTCGGAGCGCAGCGGGGGCCGGTCCTACCCTGGTCGGCGTGCGGTTCCCCACCGTGACCCCCGCGGTCTATCGCCGCCTCGCCCTCGCGACGCTGGCCTCGCTCGTGTTCATCATGGTCACGGGCGCGGGTGTGCGGCTGACGGGGTCGGGCCTGGGCTGCTCGACGTGGCCGACCTGCCACGCCGAGAGCTTCACGCCCCGCGGGGCCAGCGACACGCACGGCATGGTCGAGTGGGTGAACCGGCTCATCACCGGGGCCGTGATGCTGTTGACGGTGGCCGCGGTGCTGGGCGCACGCTGGCGTGAGCCCTTCCGGCAGGACCTGTTCCGCCTGTCGCTGGGCCTGCCGGCCTGGGTGTTCGCCAACGCTCTGGTGGGGGCGCTGGTCGTGTGGGCGCACCTGTCGCCCGTGTCGGTGATCGGGCACTTCCTGCTGTCGCTCGGGGCGGTGGCCAACGCGACGGTCCTCTACGAGCGGGCCGCCCACGGTCCCGCCGCGGACGTCCCGCCGGCCGAGCGCCGCTGGCGGGCCACACCGCCGGTGGTGGCGGCCGGGCGGCTGCTGGTGGTGGCGGCGAGCCTCGTCATCCTCACCGGGACCCTGGTGACGGGCAGCGGGCCCCACGCCGGGGACGACCGGGCCGACCGCCTCGACCTGCCGGTGCACACGATCGTGCGGTTCCACGGCATCGCCATGGTCCTGTTCCTGGCGCTCACGGTGGCGGTCGTGCGCATGGCGCACAAGGGCGATGCTGCCCCGGTCGTCGTCGACCGCCTCCACCAGTTGCTGGTCGTCCTGATCGCGCAAGCGGCTCTCGGCTACTGGCAGTACTTCACGGGTGTTCCCGCACTGCTCGTGGCGTTCCACGTGCTGGGGGCCGCGCTGGTCTGGATCGCCGTGGTGCGGGTGTGGCTGAGCCTGGCGGTCCCCGCCGATGAGATGACCGGGGAGGCCGTGGCGGTCAACCGTGCGACAATGGGGGCGTGGTGATCGCCGGTCCACCCGCTCCCATGACGGCGCCCGCCGAGGTCGACCAGCCCGTCGACAGCACCGATGTCGACCCTGAGACGCCCTGGGTCGTGATCGTCTGGAACGACCCGATCAACCTCATGTCGTACGTGACGTTCGTGCTCCAGAAGCTGTTCGGCTACCCGTTCGAGGTGGCCGAGAAGCTCATGCTGGCGGTCCACTACGAGGGCCGGGCCGTCGTGTCCAACGGCACGCGGGAGAAGGCCGAGCTCGACGTCTTCCGCCTCCACGAGCACGGCCTCTGGGCCACGATGCAGCAGGACTGACGTGATCTTCGAACGGGACCGGGTCAAGCGGAAGGGACCGGGGCGCTACGAGCTGCGGCTGCGGCCGACCGAGCGGATGCTGGTCGGCGAGTTCGTGACCCACCTGCGCGAGCAGCTCCTGGCCTCGACCGACGAGCCGTCCGTGCGCCGGCTGTTCCCCCCGGCCTACCCCGACGACCCCGAGCGCGACGCCGGCTACCAGGTGCTGACCCGCGACGAGCTGCTGGAGTCGAAGCTGGCCGCCATCGAGGTGGTCGAGCGCACGCTGGAGAGCAAGGAGCTGAACGAGGCGGAGCTGACGGCGTGGATGGGGACGCTCAACTCGCTGCGCCTGGTGCTGGGCACACGGCTGGACGTGGACGAGGAGCTCCCGCCCCTCGATCCCGACGATCCCCTGGCCCCGGCCTACGCCGCCTACGAGGTCCTCGGCTGGCTGATGTCGCAGATGGTCGATGCGCTGAGCACGGACCTCCCGCCGCCCACGACCGACGCCCGCGGCGGTCCCCTGTAAGCCGTCAGTTCGTCGTCGTCGCCGGGCTGCCGGGGGCCGGCGTGATGCACTCGTTGACCGCTTCCTCGGGGGCCTTGGACGGATCGTCCGCGGGCGTGAGGGTCATCGGCTCGCTGACGAAGCCCCACGCCAGGTCGTTGTAGCGGAGCTGGCGGCCGTCGACGCACTCGATGCGGACGGGTATGGGCGTCAGCAGCGTGTCGCCCTGCACGCAGGCGACCCCGAACTTGCTGTCCTCGACGATCTCCCCGGCCTTGTAGATGTCGGAGCAGGGCGGGATGTCCTGGGGCACGATGGCGCTGGACGCGACGGGTGACGCCGAGTCGGTCGTGCAACCACTCGCGGTGGCGAACGCCGCCAGCGCGAGCACCAGCGCCCCCAGGGTCCCTCTGCGCGTCATGCGGTCAGGATCCTAGGCCGCAGCACCGGGAGAACGCCCACTTGGGAGGCCATGACATCGAGGTTTGGAGGCGTCGGGGGGACTGCTAGTGTGTTCCGACGCCCGTCCGGCGGGTCGAGCCCCCATCGTCCAGTGGCCTAGGACGCCGCCCTTTCAAGGCGGTAACACGGGTTCGAATCCCGTTGGGGGTGCGTAACCAGCCAGACCAGCCAGTTCACGGTCCCGTGGTGCAGTTTGGAGTGCACGCCGGCCTGTCAAGCCGGAGGCCGCGGGTTCAAATCCCGTCGGGACCGCCACTGATCCCCCCGGGTCGGGTAGCTCAGTTGGCAGAGCGTCCGCCTGAAAAGCGGAAGGTCACCGGATCGACGCCGGTCCCGACCACCGACGATGGCCAGCCTCCGGGCTGGTCATCGGACGTTCTGGCCTGAGACTTCTAGTGTCCGTGGCTCGCGTGACGGCCCACGACCACCACGGTGAGCGCCAGGGGTGCGGCCACGACGACGAGATAGTCGGGCTCGGGTAGGGCGAATATGTTGGTCAGGATCGCCGCTCCGATCGCGCTGAC
>DATBGF010000636.1:0-4474 GCA_036558145.1 Acidimicrobiales bacterium | reverse complement strand
CGGGTCGGCGGACGCGGTCGCCGGGCCGGAGGACGCGGGCGCCCCGGGCGAGCCGCTGCTCGAGGTGCGGGGCCTGCGCACGTGGTTCTTCACCTCCGACGGCGTGGTCAAGGCGGTCGACGGGGTCGACCTGACCGTGCGGAGGGGCGAGGTGCTGGGCCTCGTGGGGGAGTCGGGCTCGGGCAAGAGCGTGACCTCGCTGTCGGTCATGGGCCTGGTCGACCAGCCCGGCGAAGTGGTGGGCGGCGACGTCCGCTTCGACGGCCGGGACCTGCGGACCGCGTCGCGCGAGGAGCTGCGGGCGCTGCGGGGCAGCCGGATCGCCATGATCTTCCAGCAGCCCATCTCGTCGCTGAACCCCTCCTACCGGGTGGGCTTCCAGATCTCGGAGGTCTACGAGGTCCACGAGGGCGCCAAGCGGGAGGTCGGCTGGGAGCGGGCCCGGGAGATGCTGGCCCGGGTGGGCATCCCCGACGCCAAGCAGCGGTCGCGGTCGTTCCCGCACGAGATCTCGGGCGGGCAGGCCCAGCGGGTCATGATCGCCATGGCGCTGGCCGGCAACCCCGACCTGCTCATCGCGGACGAGCCCACCACCGCGCTCGACGTGACCATCCAGGCGC
The DNA here is from genome assembly GCA_036558145.1 of Acidimicrobiales bacterium. GTDB lineage: Bacteria > Actinomycetota > Acidimicrobiia > Acidimicrobiales > VFJN01 > ZC4RG19. The sequence goes on along the minus strand of DATBGF010000636.1, from coordinate 3,854 downwards.
AGATCCTCGACCTCATGCGGGAGATCCAGGCCGAGGTGGGGATGGCCATCGTGCTCATCACCCACGACCTCGGCATCGTGGCCGAGCTGTGCGACCGGGTGGCCGTCATGTACGCCGGCCAGATCGTCGAGGAGGCCTCGACCCGCACGCTGTTCCGCGATCCCCGGCACCCCTACACCCAGGGCCTGATCGGCTCGGTGCCGGTCATCGGCCAGCGCCGGGACCGCCTCGACGTGATCCCCGGCCGGGTGCCCAACCTGGTGGACCTGCCGGTGGGCTGCCGCTTCGCCCCCCGGTGCGGGGCGCGCGAGGAGCTGGGCCTGACCCGCTGCACCGAGGCGCTGCCCGCGCTGGTGGAGGTCGAGCCCGGCCACAAGGTGCGCTGCTTCATCCACAGCGACGCCGAGGAGGAGCCGGTCGAGGTGGCCGTGGAGGTGGGCCGCAAGTGACCGCCACGGAGGTGTCCGACGCGCCGCTGGAGGCCGAGCGCACGCCGCTGCTGTCGGCCCGCGGGGTGGTCAAGACCTTCGACGTGCGGGGCGGGGTGTTCGGCCGGGCCGTGGGCCAGGTCCGGGCGGTGGACCGGGTCGACCTCGACATCTTCCCGGGCGAGACCGTGGGCCTGGTGGGGGAGTCGGGCTGTGGCAAGTCGACGCTCGGCCGCGTGCTGCTCGGCCTCCTGGCGGCGGACGAGGGCACCGTCACGTTCGCCGGGCGCGACGTCGTGGGGGCCAAGGGCCGTGACCTCCAGGCGCTGCGCCGCGAGATGCAGATCGTGTTCCAGGACCCGTTCTCGTCGCTCGACCCCCGGGCCACGATCGGCGACTCGATCGCCGAGGGCCTGCGGGCCCAGGGCGTGCCGGCCAAAGCCCGGCGGGACCGGGTGGACGAGGTGCTCGACCTGGTGGGCCTGGAGTCGTACCACGCCCGGCGCTACCCCCATCAGTTCTCGGGCGGCCAGCGCCAGCGGGTGGGCATCGCCCGGGCGCTGGCGGTCGAGCCCCGCTTCCTGGTGGCCGACGAGCCGGTCTCCGCGCTCGACGTGTCGATCCAGTCCCAGATCCTCAACCTGCTGCGCGACCTGCAGGCCCGGCTCGACCTCACCCTGCTGTTCGTGGCCCACGACCTGGCCGTGGTCGAGCACCTCTGCGACCGGGTGGCGGTCATGTACCTGGGCCGCATCGCCGAGATCGGCTCCCGCGACCGGGTCTTCGGCACCCCGCTGCACCCCTACAGCGAGGCGCTGCTCTCGGCCATCCCGGTCGCCGACCCCGAGGCGCCCCGGGTCCGGCACCGGCTCAAGGGCGAGCTCCCGAGCCTGCTCGACCCGCCCGGCGGCTGCTCGTTCCACACCCGCTGCCCCATCGCGGTCACCGGCGTGTGCGACGAGGAGGTCCCGGAGCTGCGGCCCGCCGCCTTCGCCCCCGACCACCTGGCCTCGTGCCACCTGCGCACGGGCGATCACCAGGACCTGGACCGCCCTGGCCGTGGATCTGCGTAGGTGGATGGCCGGCGCTAGGCTGACCCACCGGTCAACCCTGCAGGAGACTCGAAGACCGTGATCACCGCCATCACAGCTGTCCTCAACGTGACCGCCTCGCTCATCATGATCATCCTGGTGCTGCTGCACAGCGGCAAGGGCGGCGGCCTGTCCGACATGTTCGGCGGCGGCATGGGCGCCAGCGCCATGGGCTCCACGGTGATGGAGCGCAACCTCGACCGCATCACCGTGGTCGTGGCGCTGGTCTGGGCCTTCACGGTGATTGCCCTGTCCCTCATGCTCGGCTAGCGCCGGCATGAGCATCCTCGGGAACCGTGTCCTCCGCATCGAGGACACACGCCTGCTGACCGAAGGCGGGCGCTACATCGCCGACCTCCAGGATCCCCGCCTGGACGGCGCCGTGCACGCCACCTACGTGCGGGCCACCCTGGCCCACGCCGAGATCCTCGGCATCGACGTCTCCGACGCCCTGGCCGCCCCGGGCGTGGTGGCGGTGGTGACCGGGGCCGACATCGACCTCCGGCCGATCCCGGGCATGGCCAACCCCGCGATGGCGCGCCCGCACCTGGCCCGCGACCGGGTGCGGTTCGTGGGTGAGCCGGTGGCGGTGGTGCTGACCGAGCGGCCCGAGCAGGGCGAGGACGCGGCCGAGCTGGTGGTGGTCGACTACGAGCCCCTGGCCGCGGTCGTCGACCCCGTGGCCGCCGCCAGCGACGAGGTCCTCCTGTTCCCGGACGTGGGCACCAACCAGGTGCTCGGCTTCGGCCACGCTCCGGCCGACGGCGAGGGCCCCGAGGCGTGCGAGGTCGTCGTCCGCCAGACGATCGTCAACCAGCGGGTGGCCGCCTGCCCGCTGGAGGTGCGCTCCTCGGCCGCCGCGTGGATCGACGGCCGGCTGATCCATTGGTGCTCGACCCAGAGCGCTCACGGCGTGCGCGACATGCTGGCCTCCACCTACGGGCTGGAGCCCGACGAGGTGCGGGTCATCGCTCCCGACGTGGGCGGCGGCTTCGGGGCCAAGGCCGGGGCCCACGCCGAGGACGCCCTGCTCGGCTGGCTCGCCCGCCACTGCGGCCGGCCCGTGCGCTGGGTCGAGACCCGCAGCGAGAACATGATGGCGATGGTCCAGGGCCGGGCCCAGATCCAGGAGATCACCCTGGGCGGCCGGCGCGACGGCACCATCGAGGCCTACCACCTGGCCATCACCCAGGACGCCGGCGCCTATCCCGCCTTCGGCGCGCTGCTGCCCGGCCTCACCCGCATGATGGCGCCGGGCACCTATGCGATCCCCGCGGTGACCTGTGAGGTCCGGTCGGTGGTGACCAACACGGTCGCCACCGGCGCCTACCGGGGCGCGGGCCGCCCGGAGGCCACCGCCGCCATCGAGCGGGCGGTCGACCTGTTCGCGGCCGAGGCCGGCCTCGACCCGGCCGAGGTGCGCCGGCGCAACCTGCTGCCCGCCTTCGACGAGCCGCACACCACGCCCACCGGCACCACCTACGACTGCGGCGACTACCCGGGCGCGCTGGACACGGCGCTGGCCGCCGCCGGCTACGACGAGCTGCGCGCCGAGCAACGCCGCCGCCGGGAGGCCGGGGAGACCGTGGCGCTGGGCATCGGCCTGTCCAGCTACGTCGAGGTCACCGGCGGCCCCGCGGCCGGCTCGGAGTTCGGGCGGGTCGAGATCCACCCCCGCAGCGACGGCGACGGCGTCGACGTCGTCGTCTACACCGGCAGCTCGCCCCACGGCCAGGGGCTGGCCACCGCGTTCTCCATGGTGGCCGCCGACGAGCTGGGCGTGCCCATGGAGCGGATCACGGTGCTTCACGGCGACACCGACAACGTCGCCCGGGGCGGGGGCACCATGGGGTCGCGCTCGCTCCAGCTCGGGGGGTCCGCGGTCCGGGCCGCGGCCGTGGAGGTGATCGAGGAGGCGCGGCGCCGTGCCGCCGACCTGCTGGAGGCCCCGGCCGACGACATCGTGCTCGACGGCGACCGCGGGGTCTTCCACGTGGTGGGCACGCCCACCGTGTCCCGCTCCTGGGCCGAGGTCGCGGCCGCGGGCGGTGACGGCCTGGCGGTCGAGACCGACTTCACCGCCGAGCAGCCGACGTTCCCGTCCGGGACGCACGTGGCCGTGGTCGAGGTCGACACCGAGACCGGGCACGCCCGGCTGGTCCGCCTGGTGGCCTGCGACGATGCCGGCCGGGTGCTCAACCCGCTGCTGGCCGAGGGCCAGCGCCACGGTGGCCTGGCCCAGGGCGCGGCCCAGGCACTGTTCGAGGAGGTGGCCTTCGACGCCGACGGCAACCCCCTGACCACGAACTTCGCCGACTACGCGTTCCCCTCCGCC
>DATBGF010000635.1:0-2364 GCA_036558145.1 Acidimicrobiales bacterium | reverse complement strand
GGCGTGATGCGGGGCAGCACGTGGTCGCCGCTGAGCATCACCCGGTGGCGGGGCTCCCAGAAGCAGAGGTGGCCGGGGGAGTGGCCCGGCGTCCAGATGGCCGACAGGTCCCACCCGGGCACCTCGGGATGGTCGCCGTCCTCGACCAGCACGTCGGGCATCACCGCGCTCACGAACTGCCGCACCGGCATGGCCGCCCGCTTCAGGCCGTCGATCTCGTCCGCCGGCGCGCCCATCCGCCGGAGCATCTTGCCGACCATGTCGATGAGGTCGTCGGGCTCCTCATAGCGCTCGTGGATGAGCGCGGCATCGGCCCGGTGGAGCGCGATCCACGCGCCCGACGCCTCGCGGATCCGGCCCGCCAGCCCGTAGTGGTCGGGGTGGATGTGCGTGACCAGCACGCCCTGCACGTCGTCCATCGAGGTGCCCGCCAGCTGCAGACCGGCCGACAGCGCCGCGAACGCCTCATCGGTGTTCCACCCTGCGTCCACGATGTAGGGGCCGCGGTCGGTCTCGAACAGATAGACGAAGACGTACCGCAGTGAGTTGTTCGGCAGGGGGACCGGGATGCTCCACAGCCCCGGCCGCACCCGGTCGACGGGCGGCAGCGGATCGAGTCGAGGGGTCACGACGGCCATGGGCCCAGCATCGCCCACCACGAGCCGCCCGCGCCGATCCAGCGCCCGAACCCCCCGTTCTGTCGGGGATCTTGTACACACAGTGCCCAAGATCCCCGACAGAACGGGGGGGGGGGCTCGGAGGTGGCATGGCCGAGTGCACGGTCGGCATCGACATCGGCACAACAGCGGTGAAGGCGGTCGCGGCCGACGGCGATGGCACTGTCCTGGCCCGGGCGCGCGTGCCGCACGAGCTGCGCGTCCCGGCGCCCGACCGCCTCGAGCACGACCCCGACGAGGCCTGGCGCGCCGGCGTCCGCCAGGCCTACGCGGAGGTCAGCCAGGACCACCGCGTCCTCGCCGCGAACGTGGCGGCGATGGTGCCCTCGCTCACCGCCGTCGCGGCCGACGGCTCCGCGCGGGCGCCCGGGCTGCTCTACGGCGACGGGCGGGGTCGGGATCCCGAGCACACCACCGGCAACCCGGCCGAGCGCGGCGAGCTGGTGCGCTTCCTCAGGTGGCTGACCACCGAGGTTCCCGGGGCGGCCGGCTACTGGCCGGCCCAGGCCGTCGCCAACCACGCCCTGTGCGGGCGGGCCGCCATCGACACCGTCACGGCCATGACGACGGTGCCGCTGTTCGACTACCGCGGCTGGGACTCCGCCGTGGTGGCTGCGGCGGGTGCCGACCCGGCGCAGCTGCCCGACCTCGTGCCCGGTGCCGAAGCCGCCGGAACGATCGAGGGCACCACCACCCTGCTCGGCGGCGGGACCATCGACGCCTTCGCCGAACAGCTGGTCGCAGGGGCCGACCGCGCGGGCGACGTCCTCGTCATCTGTGGCACCACCCTCATCACGTGGGTGGTCGTCCCGGACTGGCGGGAGGCGCCGGGCCTGTGGACCGTCCCGCACACCGCGGCCGGCCTCAGCCTCATCGGCGGTCCGAGCAACGCGGGCGGCCTGTTCCTCAACTGGGCCTCGGGCCTCGTTCCGCCCGCCGCAGCCGGCGACGGCCCGGTCGACCCCGGCGCGGTCCCGGTCTGGACGCCGTACCCCCGCGGGGAGCGCACGCCGCTGCACGATCCCGACCGCCGGGCCGGGATCCACGACCTCGACCTGACCCAGGGCGCCGCCGCACTGCGGCGGGCGGCCTTCGAGGCGGCCGGCTTCGTGGTCCGTCACCATCTCGACCTCGCCGGCGCGGCGCCCACGCGCATCGTCGCCACCGGCGGCGGGGTGCGGGTCGACGAGTGGCTCGCGGCACTGGCCGACTGCACGGGTGTGCCGGTCGACGTCGTCGCCGTTCCGGAGGGCGGCGCACTCGGGGCGGCCTTCCTGGCCCGGGTCACAGCGGGCCTGGAGGAGCACGCCACCGATGCCGGCCGCTGGGCTCGCACCAGCCGAACCGTGGAGCCCAACCCCACCTGGGTCGGACCGGCCGCGGCCCGCTACGAGCGCTTCCGTCAGCTGAGCGCGGGCTGACGTCAGCGGTGCACGGCCGCCAGGCGGCCCGGCCCGGCCGCCACGCGCTCGAGCATCACCAGCTCCTCGAAGCGGTCGGCCGGGACCGGCGGGCTGAACAGGTAGCCCTGGATCTCGTCGCAGCCGTTGCGCAGCAGGAAGTAGAGCTGCTCGTTGGTCTCGACGCCTTCGGCGATCGTCCGCAGCTTCAGGCCCTTGGCAAGGGCGATGATCGCGAGCACGATCGCCGACTGATCGCCGGGTTGGGCGTCGATCCCCTGCACGAA
>DATBGF010000634.1:0-4214 GCA_036558145.1 Acidimicrobiales bacterium | reverse complement strand
GGGGTCGGCTGCCTGCTCACCTGCGCGGTTAGGTGCGCCCTCAGCCATGGTCGTCCTCCCCGGTAAGACCGTGACGCTTTCAGCTTTCCCGGCCCCCGCCGCCTAGTCAATGAATGCATGAGGTGATTTCTGGCCACCCAGAGCGAGTGTCCTCGGGATGCCCCCGGCGGGGGTTAGCCTCGGCTCGATGGTCGCCACCGCCCCTCCGTTGCGCCGTGCGCTGCAGGGTCGGTCCCCCTCCTTGGCGTACGAGCGCGCCCTGTGGGATTCGGGCCACGACGTGGTCGTGGGCATGGACGAGGTGGGCCGGGGGGCGTGGGCCGGTCCTCTGACCGTGGGCGCCGCCGTGCTGCCCCGCGACCGGCGGGTCTACAAGGTGCGCGACTCCAAGCAGCTCACCGAACGCGAGCGAGAGGCGCTGTTCGACCGCATCGCGGGCTGGTGCACCGCATGGGGTGTGGGCCACGCCAGCTACGAGGAGTGTGACGAGCTCGGCATGAGTGAGGCTCAGCGCCTGGCCGCTCGCCGGGCCCTGTCCGCCATGGGCCTGGCGCCCGACCGCGTGCTGCTCGACGGCAAGTGGGACTTCGTGGGCGGTGGCATCGTCGACCGCCTGGTGCGGGGCGACTCCCGCTGCCTGTCGATCGCCGCCGCCTCGATCCTGGCCAAGGTCACCCGGGACCGCATCATGCGGGTCGAGGCCGAGCACCATCCCTGGTGGTGGTTCGACGCCAACAAGGGCTACCCCTGCCCCCGCCACAAGGCCTCGCTGCGGGGCATCGGGCCGTCTGCCATCCACCGCCGGAGCTGGGTGTTCATGGACAGCCTGCCGTGGACCGGCGTGCCCCGGCTGGTCCGTCCCGATCCCCAGGGCACGCTGTTCGATCCCTCGGACTGCTAGCGGCTCGGGCGAACGGGTACACACCAGGCGTGCCCGACACCCCCGAACAGATGCAGGAGAAGCTCGACGAGCTGGGCGAGACCATCGACGCCGCCCGGCGCCAGGCCGAGCAGGACGACCTGCTGCCCGACGACAAGCCGGAGCCGCTGTTCCACGAGTGGAGCCATCCGCCGGAGTACGAGCCCAAGCCCGAGGACGAAGAGGAAGAGGAGGAGGACGGCCTCGCCTGAGGAGGCCTGAATCGCTCCCGGCAGCCGGCCGCCCCTAGCCTCGCGGCATGCGCCGCCGCCCCGCCGCTTCCGTCCTCGTGGGCTGGACGTTGTTCGTCTGGACGACGCGCATCTTCAACATCTGGGGCGACGCCGACCTCGACACGGGCGAGAAGCTGGGCCGCACCGGCCTGGCCTTCAGCTTCACCCTGCTGGCAGTGGCGGTGATCGTCGCCCTGTGGCGAGGCTCCGCCCGCACCCGCCTCGTGAGCGTGGGCGCCCTCGCCGGATGGACCGTGGCCGTCTGGGTGGTGCGCGACATCCGCATCGTGCTCGCCCACCATGACCTCGGCTTCAAGCTCGTCCACGTGGTCCTGGGCGTGGTGTCGATCATCCTGGCGGCGTGGGCGTGGCGCGAGGCGACCCGGACAGCACCACGTCGAGTGCCAGTGTGAGGCAGCGGCAGCCGCCGCCCGCCTTGAGGAACTCGTCCACCCGGCACTCGACCACGTCGAAGCCCCACCCCTCCAGCCGGCGTGCCACCCGCGGCGTGGCCACCGGCATCACCACCGTGGTCCCCACCACCACCGAGTTGGCGCAGAACGACAGCGCCTCCTCGTCGGTCAGCACCAGCGGCTCGGGCACCAGGGCCTCCACCACCTTGCGGCCGTAGCCGTCCCAGCCCAGCGGGGCCACGAGGGCCCGGCGCCCGTCCAGCGGGCAGAACGTGAGATCGAGGTGGTACAGCCGGGGGTCGACCAGCTGGATCGGCCGCACGGCGCAGCCGAGCAGCTCGGCCAGGGCGGTGGCGGCCCGGGCGTCCGAGCGGAACGAATAGCCCGACAGCAGCACCGTGTGCCCGCCCTCGGGCGTGAACGGGAGGGCGTCGCCCGCGCCCTCGTGGTCGAGGTCCGCCGGCAGCCGGTCCACCTGCCAGCCGGCGCCGGCGAACCAGGCGGCGTTGACCTCGGTCTCGGGCTGGCGCTCCGGGTGGCGGAAGTGGCTGGGCACGAACCGGTCCCCGTTGACCAGCCCGGCGTTGGCCGTGAACACCAGGTCCGGGACCTCGGGGCGGGGCTCCATCTCGACCACTTCGGCGCCCGCGGCCCGCAGCGTGGCGGCGAGGTTGTCCCATTGGGCGGCCGCCTGGTCGGCGTCGACGGTCACCTCGCTCGACATCCAGGGGTTGATCTCGTACAGCACGCCGAAGTGGCGGGGCGGGCACATCAGGATGCGGCGTCCCCAGCGCAGGTCCCCTGCGGTCATGTGCCGCGCAGCAGCTCGTTCGTGAGCTGGCCGACGAAGGGCCCCACGTCGGTCACGATCCCGAGGGCCTGGTGACTGCCACGGTCGGCCAGCTTGGTGAGCACCGCCTGGTTGATGTCGACGCAGAACGTCTCGACCCCGGCGGGCAGGCAGTTGCCGGCGGCGATGGCGTGCAACGTGGACGCCAGCATCAGCGCCACCTCCACCCCGCCGAGCTGGGCCCGCAGCGCGTCGGCCGCGGCCACGGTGTCGCTGAGGACGTCCGGCAGCGGCCCGTCGTCCCGGACCGACCCGCCCAGCACGAACGGCACGCCGGCCCGCACGCAGGCGTGCATGACCCCGCCGGTCACGTACCCGGCGTCCACCGCAGCCGCGATGGAACCGTGGCGCCGCACCTCGTTGATCACCCGCAGGTGGTTGGAGTGCCCGCCCTCGGTGGGCTTGCCCTCGGCCACGGACACGCCGAGCGACGTTCCGAGCACGTCGGCCTCGATGTCGTGGGTGGCGAACCCGTTGCCCGCGAACAGCAGGTCGACCCAGCCCTCGGCCACCAGGCGGGCCAGGTCGGTCGCCCCGCCGGTGTGGACCACCGCGGGCCCGGCCACGACCAGCACCCGGCCGCCGCGCCGGCGGGCCGCACGCATCCGGTCGGCGACCTGGGTCACCAGCAGCGCCTTCGGCTTCTCCGACGACACCTCCGACGCCATGAACTCGAACACCTGCGTGTCCCGGGCGTGGCTCGGCGCGTGCACCCGCACGCCGTCGCTGCCCACCACGACCTGGTCGCCGACCCGCACCCGGTGCATGGGCGCGGTGTAGGTCCGGCTGTCCGCCACCACCAGAGCGCAGTCCATCTCGGGGTTCTCGACCGGCAACCAGGTCCCGTCGACGCGCACGTCGGCGGCCAGGTTGGTGGTCGAGTAGAAGCCCGCCGGCAGCACGCCGTCCTGCTCCACCGGCACCAGGCGGGCATCGTGCTGGTGGGTGCGGTTCGCCCCGTGCACCTGGAGCTCGTCCAGCAGCTGGGTCAGCACGGCCTCGTCGCCGTTGACCGCGATGCGGGCCGTGCTGGGGTCGAGGCTCGTCTTGCCGATGTGGACGTCCTCGATCTCGTAGTCGCAGCCCGAGTCCACGATCGTGTCGAGGATCTTGGCCAGCACCAGTGAATCCACGATGTGCCCGGTGACCTCGATGGTCTCGGTGCTCATGGCAACCTCCGGTTCGGGAGCGGTCCGATCGCAGGGATATCATGCCGCCCGCCATGGGACAGCCGATCAACGTCGTCGAGAAGCCGTCGTCCACGCCGGGGCTGGCGCGGTTCGAGATCAACCGCTCGCTCACCGGGATGGGCCACGAGCGCTACGCCTCCGTCGAGGACATCCTCGACGACCGCCCGGTCGACGAGCTGGCCCGCCGCCTGTTCGCGAGCGGCGGGGTCACCCAGGTCCAGGCCAACGGCAGCGTGATCATCGTGCACCTGGCCGACGGCTGGACCGGCGCCCAGCTGCTCGACGTGATCCGGGGGCTGTACATCTACTACCCCCCGTCCGGGAACGGCGAAGCCGCCGGGACCGCCGCTGCCGCCGAGCCCGAAGCTGCCGAGCCGGCTGCCTCCGAGCCGCCCGCTTCCGAATCCGAAGCCGGCGAGCCGGCCGTCTCCGAATCGGATACCGATGCAGCGACGGCCCCTGAGTCGGTGACCGACCGTGAGACCGCGGTCGAGGCCTCAGAGGCCCCTGAGGCGGCCGCCGAACCGGTGCCCGCAGGGGTCGCTGAGGAAGATCCCCAGGAGTAACGTCACTCCACCCCTCCTAGCGGGCATGCTTCGGGGGTCGGCC
>DATBGF010000633.1:0-2652 GCA_036558145.1 Acidimicrobiales bacterium | reverse complement strand
ACGAGGGCGCAGTCGTGAAGATCACCGAGGACATGCCGCTCGACCGCGCCGCGCTGATCGGGTGCGGGGTCACGACCGGGCTCGGCGCCGTGCTCAACACGGCCGGCGTGCGGGCCGGCGAGACGGTCGCCGTGATCGGCTGTGGCGGTGTGGGGCTGGCGGCGGTGCAGGGGGCGGCGATCGCCGGGGCCGGCCGGATCATCGCGGTCGACATGGTCGACAAGAAGCTCGATCTCGCCCGCTCGTTCGGGGCCACCGACACCGTGAACGCCAAGGATGTCGACGCCGTCGGCACCGTGATGGAGATGACCAGCGGCGGCGTGGACCACGCCTTCGAGGCGATCGGCCTCAAGGTCGCCGCCGAGCAGGCCTTCGGCATGCTGAAGCCGGGCGGCTGCGCCACCGTCATCGGCATGATCCCGGTCGGCGACAGCGTCGAGCTGCCCGGCTTCGCCTTCCTGGCCGAGAAGAAGATCCAGGGCTCCAACATGGGGTCGAACCGGTTCCGCGTCGACATGCCCCGCTACATCGACATGTACCTCCAGGGCAAGCTCAACCTCGACGACATGATCTCGACCCGCATCCCGCTCGAAGAGGTCAACTCGGCGTTCGCCCGGATGCGGACCGGCGAGATCGCCCGGGACGTCATCCTCTTCGACTGACACCGCAGCGCTGCCCATACGGCAGCACCCCCTGCTCCGGATGCCTGCGGACGGAGCCCGGCGTGTCCCCCACGCACCATCCGGTGCGGACGCCGGGTCCCGACTGGAGAGATCATGGACAACCACGACACGACGTCGCGGGCACCCGCCCGCGGCCGGAGGCGCCGCCGCGGCCTCGTGATGGCCGGGGTGGCGGGAGCCGTCGCCCTCGGGCTCGCCGCCCCGGTGGGTGCACTGCGGCCGATGCTGGACGGTGGCTGGGACGGCCCGGCCATCGAGGAGCCCTACGACGGCGGCGTCTGGGTACCGCCGGTGGAGAGCGACGTCCCCGCTCCGCCACCTCCGCCCCCTGCCCCCGCACCGACGCCCGCTCCGGCCCCTGCACCTGCGCCGGCCGCAGAGCCCGCCCCCGCTCCGGCGCCTGACCCCGCGCCGGCCGCCGAGCCGACGCCTGCGCCGGCCGCCGAGCCCGACCCGGGCCAGGCGCAGGGGGAGACGCAGGAACAGCGGGCCCGGCGGCAGCTGGCCGAGGCCATCGCCGACGTCCGGGAGCTGCTGGCCGATCCCGCGTGCCGGGCGTTCATCGACGGCGCCGTGCTGGACGAGGGCAACGCGCTCGACCTGTTCAACGCGATGGTGGCCGCCACCGACCCGCGGGCGATCAACAACGACTACACCTACGACGACGGGTCCACCTTCGCCCGGGGCGGGCGCCTGCCCGACGAGGGCAACCGGCCGGTCATCGAGGTCTACCGTCGCTTCCACGAGGAGACCGTGCCCCCGGAGCTCTACAACCGGCCCACGGGCGGTGACTACGCCTACCAGCTCACCCCACGGCAGGCCCGGGCCCTGACCCTCCTGCACGAGCTGCGGCACATCACCGGCACCCTCGACGGGACCCACAACGGCAGCCTGGCCGGCGAGAACGAGGACACCATCACCCGGTGCATCCTCGCCGCGCAGCGGGTGGGCGGACCCGTCCAGGTCACGGCCCCGCCGGACCAGCTGCCGACGATCGACACCCCGATCATTCCTACCGTCATCCCGCCGTTCCCCGAGAACGATCCCCTGCCCGAGTCCGACGAGCCGCAGCTGCTCGTCCCCGACCTGGTCATCCGGGGTGGGGACGGCAGCGTGATCGAGGGAGGCGAGGTCTACGACCCCAACCTCGACCCCGACTACCCGCCGGCCGACCCGACCGGCCCCTACTGCTGGCCCGAGGACTGCGTCGTCCCCGACGACCCGGGCGGGGTGCCCTTCGACCCCGGCTACGGCGGCGGCGGAGGCGGCGACATCAGCGGCCCCGACTGGGGCTGGGACGACTGGGACTACGGCGACGGCGAGTACGCCCCGGAGGAAGAGCTCGCCTCCTGACCCCACCCGTCCGACATGCCCACCGGCGCCCCGGATCCGATCCGGGGCGCCGCGGGTGGGCCGGGAGGTCAGCGTGCCGGGCGGCGGTCGGGGAGCCGGGACGCCAGCAGCGGGATCACGATCGACGCCGCCACTGCGTGGGCGATGCAGAGCACGACGCGCGTGGCCGTGCTGGCGTCCGAGGCGATCGACGGCAGGAAGGAGACCAGGGTCAGGACCACGGTGGTGGCCACGAAGGTCGATCGCGGGCGCGGGGCCCAGCGGCCCATCGCCCAGGCCAGGACGACGCCGACCACCGAGAAGAAGGTGGTCAGGGTGGCGAAGCCGGCGATCGGTAGCTCCTCCCCGTCCATCGTGAGCGGTACGCCGGCCGCCGACGCGATCGCCGCCACAGTGGCCGTGGCCGCAGCAGCGAGGACGGTGGCCACGAGGCCGATCCTCCACACACCGGTGGGGGCAGCGGCACGGGTGCTGGTCGTGGCGGTGTCAGGCGCGGTGATTGCGTTCATGGTCAGCTCCTCGTCTTCCTCTTCCTCAGCAGTGCCCGATATAGTGTCCATCGGAATCTGTTACCGATAGATACTGTGTACATCGGACGCCATTCGCTGTCCACCCC
>DATBGF010000632.1:0-7858 GCA_036558145.1 Acidimicrobiales bacterium | reverse complement strand
GGCGTCCTAGAGCCAGGGCCGGCCGAGGTCGTGGAGCGACTCCGCGACCAGGCTGATCATCACCCAGCCGGTACCGACCAGGACCGCCAGCGCGGCCGTCGCCTGGACGGCCCGGCGGACCGCACGCAGGTAGCGGTTCGGCCGTAGCGGGGCCACGAGGGCCTCGAAGGCGCCATCCCAGTCGATCGTCTGCTCGTCACGTTCCACGGGTGCCCTCCCCGACGCCCCGGTGCTGTGTCGTGCGTCACACTACTTGTTCGGCCTGCGCCACGCAGGCGACAGTGGCGCACCCGGTGCCGGGAACCGGGCAGGGAGGGGACCCGTATGACGACCGAGGGGGACGCCGTCGGCATGTCGCGATCGAGCCGCGACCGTGACGACGTGCGGGACCGGTTGGAGCGCTGGCTGGCCCGGCGCCTGCCGGAGGGGGCGGAGCCCCGGATCACCGGGCTGGAGGCCACGTCCGCCACCGGCATGTCCAACGAGACCCTGCTGCTGTCGGCGTGCTGGCAGGAGCGCGGTGAGCCCCGCCAGGAGCGGCTGGTGGCCCGCCTCGCCCCCGACCCGCGGGACGTGCCCGTGTTCCCCAGCTACGACCTGGAGCGCCAGTTCGAGGTCATCCGGCTGGTGGGCGAGGTCAGCGACGTGCCGGTCCCCCGGGTGTGGTGGTCCGAGCCCGACCCGGATCCCATCGGCACGCCGTTCTTCCTCATGGGCCACGTGGACGGGCGGGTGCCGCCGGACGTGATGCCCTACACGTTCGGGGACAACTGGCTGCACGATGCCGACCCCGCCGACCAGCGCTGCCTGCAGGACGAGACGGTCAGCGTCCTGGCCCGGCTGCACGCGGTCGAGGGCCCCGAGGAGCGCTTCGGCTTCCTCCGGCCCGACGCCCCCGGGGACACGCCGCTGCGCCGCCGGGTGGCGACCGCCCGGGCCTGGTACGACTTCGCGGCCGCCGACGGCTTCGCCTCCCCGCTGGTCGAGCAGGGCTTCGCCTGGCTCGACGCCCACTGGCCCGCGAGCGAGGGCGAGACGGTGCTCAGCTGGGGCGACGCCCGCATCGGCAACATGCTCTTCGACGGCTTCCGCCCCGCCGCCGTCCTCGACTGGGAGATGGCCACGCTCGGGCCCCGGGAGCTGGACCTGGGCTGGCTCATCTACGCCCACCGGATCTTCGACGACATCGCCGGGGCGTTCGGCCTGCCGGGGATGCCCGGCTTCATGGAGGCCGGGGACGTGGCCGAGCGCTACGAGGCGCTCACCGGGCACCGGCTGAGCGACCTCGCCTTCTACGGCACGCTGGCGGCGCTGCAGTACGCCACCGTGTTCCTGCGCACCGGCGCCCGCTCGGTCCACTTCGGCGAGCTGGAGCCACCCGATCAGGTCGACGACCTGCTGCACAACCGCGAGGGCGTGGAGCGCATGCTGGCCGGGGAGTACTGGACATGACCCTCCCGGTGCCCCTCGACGAGTACGCCCTCCACCAGACGCCGCTGTCCCTGCGCTACGTGGGGTCCAGCGACCGCAACTTCTACGACCGCGCCTACTTCAACGCCCACGACCGCACCGGCGACATCTTCCTCGTCACCGGGCTGGGCGTGTACCCCAACCTGGGGGTCATGGACGCCTACGCCACCGTGAGGCGGGGCGACCGGCAGTGGACCGTGCGCTGCTCCGACGCCCTGGACCACGAGCGCCTCTCCCCCGCCATCGGGCCCTACCGGGTCGAGGTGCAGGAGCCGTTGCAGCGGATCCGGCTCGTGTGCGACGGGGACGACCACGGCCTCGGCTTCGACCTCGTGTGGGAGGGCTCGTTCCCCGCGGTCATGGAGCAGCCCCACGTGATGCGGGCCGGGGCCCGGGCCATCCTCGACGCCTCCCGCTTCGCCCAGGTCGGCACCTGGTCGGGCGAGATCCGGGTCGACGGGGACGAGATCGCCGTGTCGCCGGACGTGTGGGTGGGCACCCGGGACCGCTCCTGGGGCATCCGCCCCGTGGGCGAGGGCGAGCCGGCGGGCCGGCCGGCGGACGACCCCACGGCCGGGCTGTGGTGGCTCTACGTGCCGCTGCGCTTCGACGACCACGCCGTGCTGGTCATCGTGCAGGAGCAGCCCGACGGGTTCCGCAGTCTCAATGACGCCACCCGGGTCCGGCCCGACGGGCGGGTCGAGCAGCTGGGCTGGCCCGAGGTCGAGATCGCCTACCGGTCCGGCACCCGCCTGCCCGAGCGGGCCACCCTGCACCTGACCGAGCGGGGCGGCAAGCCGCTGGTGATCGAGGTGGCGGCGCTGGGCCACGTGGCCCTGCACGTGGGTGCGGGCTACGGCGGCGACCCGGACTGGGGCCACGGCCAGTGGCGGGGCCGCGGCTGGGTCGAGGGTGCGGTGTACGACCTGACCGATCCGGCCGTCCAGGCCCGCATGCCGTTCGGCGTGATCGACCACGTGGCCCGGGCGACCTGTGACGGCGCCGAGGGCTGGGGCCTCTTCGAGCACGGCACGATGGGACGCCACGATCCCTCCGGGTTCACCGGCTGGGAGTCGGTGGCGCCCTGACGATGCGGGCCCGGCGGGCTGTCCCCGACGACATCGGCGCGATCGCGGCGCTGACGCGGGCCAACCGCGCCTGCCTGGCCGGGTGGTCCCCGGTGTGGTGGCGGCAACGGCCGGGTGCCGACGACCTGCACGCGGCCTGGCTCGGCCACCTGGTGAGCGCCGAGGGCCCCGTGGCCCGGGTGGTGGAGGAGGGCGGCGAGGTGGTCGCCTGCGCGGTGGCCGTGCCGCAGCCGGGCCAGTGGTTCGTGGACGACGTGTCGGTGGCGGACCCCGCGGCGTGGCCCGCGCTGCTGGCCGCGGTCGAGGAGCGCCCGGCGCTCACCTGCGCGGCCGCCGAGGACCGGGACCGGGCCGCGGCCTGCCGCGACGCCGGGCTCACCTGGATGTCGAGCCTCTGGATCGGACCGGCGGGGCCCGCCGGGCCGCCCGAGGGCACCGTCGAGCCGCTGGGCGGCTCGGAGAGCCTGCCCGCTCCCCCGCCCCACACCTTCGCCGGGCTCGCCCCCGCGCTCGTGCTCGGCGACGGGGCGGGCGGCGTCGTGGCCGGCTCGCCGTCGCTGCCCGCGCCCCCGATCTACGACCCCGGCGGGACCGTGGCGGTCGTGGACCGGCTCACCGGCGCCGACCGGGCCCGGCTGCTGGCCCACGCCCGGGCCGCGATCGCGGCGCGCGGCGACGTGCTGGTGGCGGTGGTGGCCGCGGCCGGCGACGCGGGGCTGGCTGACGTTCTGGGCGGCGCCGGCCTGACCCGGACGGTCGACGTCTACGCCTGGCCCTGAGCCGCCGGCCGCACGGGCCGGCACGGACGTCGCGCACCAGCCCGTGGCTGCCTAGTGTCGCCCCATGACCGACGCCGCCGCCCGCATCGCCAAGCTCGTCGCCGACCTGACCCTCGACGAGAAGGCGGCGCTGACCGCGGGCGTCGACCTGTGGACCACCGCCGCGGTGCCCCGGCTGGGGATCCCGCCGGTGCGCGTCACCGACGGGCCCAACGGCGCCCGCGGCACGGTCATGGGACCGGCCGGTCCCACCGCCACGTGCCTGCCCTCGGGCTCCGCCCTCGGGGCCACCTGGAGCACCGAGACGGTGGCCGAGGTGGGTGCGGTCATCGGGGCCGAGGCCCGGGCCAAGGGCGCCCGGGTGCTGCTGGCACCCACCGTGAACATCCACCGCTCGCCCCTGGCCGGCCGCAACTTCGAGTGCTACTCGGAGGACCCGCTGCTGTCCGGTCGCCTGGCGGCCGCCTACATCCGGGGCGCCCAGGGCGAGGGCGTGGCCACGACGGTGAAGCACTTCGTGGGCAACGACAGCGAGACCGAGCGCTACACGATGAGCTCGGACATCGACGAGCGGGCCCTGCGCGAGATCTACCTGCGGCCCTTCGAGCTGGCCGTGCGCGAGGGCGGGTCCCTCGGCGTCATGACCAGCTACAACCGGGTCAACGGCCGCTGGTGCACCGAGCAGCCCGAGCTGCTGGAGGGCATCCTGCGGGACGAGTGGGGCTTCGACGGGTTCGTCGTCACCGACTGGTTCGGCGTCACCGGCACCGCGGCCTCGGCGGAGGCGGGGGTCGACCTGGAGATGCCCGGCCCCGGTCGGGCCTTCGGTCCCGCGCTGGCCGACGCCGTGCGGGCCGGGTCGGTGGACGAGGCACTGGTGGACGCCCAGGTCACGCGGCTGTTGACGGTGCTCGACCGGATCGGCGCACTCGACGACCCCGGCCCGGGCGAGGACCGCGCCGTCGACGACCCGGAGCACGCCGCGGTGGCCCGGCGGGCCGCGGCCGAAGCCATGGTGCTGCTGGCCAACGACGGGCTGCTGCCGCTCGACCGCACCACGCTGGGGACGGTGGCGGTCATCGGGCCCAACGCCAAGCGCCCGGCGATCATGGGCGGAGGCTCGGCCTCGGTGCGGGCGCCCCGCGTCGTCTCGCCGCTGGACGCGCTGCGGGCGGCGCTGGGCGACGGGGTGACGCTGGTCCACGAACCGGGCTGCAGCAACCGCAAGACCGCGGCCGCGCTGGGTGCCGAGGACGCCGAGGCCCCGGGCCACGGCCGCCCGGGCCTGGCGGTGGACTGGTTCGCCCACCCGGACCTGGCCGGCGACCCGGTCCACCACTCGCACATGCCCGTCGCCGACCTGGTCAGCCTCCAGCCTCCGGTCCCGGGGCTGGTGGCCGGCGGCTGGTCGCTGCGGGCCCACACGGTCGTGACCCCGGCGGTCAGCGGCACCCACCGGGTCACGCTCGTCCAGGCGGGCCGGACGCGGGTGATCGTCGGCGGCACCACCGTGCTCGACGGGTTCGCCGACCCGCCGCCCCGGGGCAGCGCCATGTTCGGGATGGGCAGCGTGGAGGTCGCCGCCGCCGTCGACCTCGAGGCGGGCACGCCGGTCGACGTGACGGTCGAGTTCTCGACCCGGGCGGGCCGCGAGCACGGCGGGTTGCGCATCGGCTGGGAGGCGCCGGATCCGCCCGACCAGCTGGAGCGGGCCGTCGCCGCGGCCGCGGCCGCCGATGCCGTGGTGCTGGTGGTGGGGACCTCGGGCGAGTGGGAGTCCGAGGGCCACGACCGGACCACCATGGACCTGCCCGGCCGCCAGGACGCCCTCGTCGAGGCCGTGCTGGCCGCCAACCCCGCGACCGTCGTGGTCGTCAACGCCGCCTCGCCGGTGACGATGGACTGGGCGCCGTCGGCCCGGGCGCTGGTGCAGGCCTGGTTCGGCGGCCAGGAGCTCGGACCGGCCCTGGCCGGCGTGCTGCTGGGCGACTCGGAGCCCGCGGGCCGGCTGCCGACCACGCTGCCCGTGCGGCTGGAGCACAACCCGTCCTACGGCAACTTCCCGGGCGAGGCGGGGCACGTGCGCTACGGCGAGGGCGTGCTGGTCGGCTACCGCTGGTACGAGGCCCGGGGCCTGCCGGTCCGGTTCCCCTTCGGCCATGGCGGCTCGTACACGACCTGGGAGCTGGGCCCGCCCACGCCCGAGGCCGCCGAGCTCGCACCGGGCGGGACCGTCGTCGTGCGGGTGCCCGTGACCAACACGGGCGACCGGCGGGGCGCCCAGGTGGTGCAGTGCTACGTCGCGCCCCCGGCCGCCCGGGTCGTGCGGCCGCCCCAGGAGCTGGCCGCGTTCGCCAAGGTGTGGCTGGACCCGGGCGAGACGGACACGATCGAGCTCGTCCTGGACGAGCGCGCCTTCGCCTACTGGTCCCCCAGCTTCCCCGAGCGCGAGGAGCTGGCCGCCCGGGGGTCGCAGGTCCCGATGAGCGGGGCGGTCCGCGACGGTGACGGTCCCGGGTGGCGGGTCGACCCCGGCCGCTACGAGCTGCGCATCGGGACCAGCTCGGCCGACATCGCCCACGTCCTGGCGGTGGAGGTCACCGCGGGCTGACCGGTCAGGCCCAGATGGCGGGGTGGTCGCCGGGCCGCACCCCGTCCGGGAAGCAGCGGGCCACGCCCCCGGCGATGCGCCGAGCGGACCAGGCCGCAGCAGCCGCGTCGAGCACGTCGTCCGCGCCGGCCCGCCCGGCCTCCCCGATGTCGGTGGGCACGACGATGCCGGCGGCGGCCAGCACCGCCCGCCGCGCCTCCAGGCCCGCCCACGTCGCCTTGCTGGCGAGGATGGGCGCCCCGGCCAGCAGCGAGAACGACACCTCGGGGTGGACCTCGCACACCGGGACGTCCACGCCCGCGCACCAGGACTCGACGTCGAGGATCTTGGGCCCCAGCGCCCACGCCTGGCGGCTGGGCGCCTTGCCCGTCATGCGGCGGGACACGGCGCACGCCTCGGCGTAGGTCGGCGCCACGTACGCGGCGCGGGGCGGTGTGAGGAACAGGCTCGACCGCTTCGGCCCCAGGTGCAGGCGGGCCGCGAGGTCCGACGCCCGCGGGCCCGGGTCGTCGGTGACGTGCAGCGGCATGTCGATCCCGATGGCGTCGACCGGTCCGGCCGCCGCGGCCAGCTCGGCGATCGTGGCGCCGAACACGCCCCGCACGCCCCCGTCCGGAGCCAGGACGATGCCGACCCAGCCGGCACGACAGCCGTCGACTCCCAGCACGTGGCCACTGTGCGTCATGTCACAACGCTCCGCGCCACATCGCGGATTCTCGGCACGACCACCGGGAAGCTCATGGACCGTCCCACAGAGAGAGGATCATCGATGAGTGACTCAGGTGCGAAGTCGGGCCTGAAGGGCGCGGCCGAGGGCGTCAAGGGCAAGGTCAAGCAAGCCGCAGGCGCGCTCACCGACAACGAGGACCTCGAGCAGGAGGGTCGGGCCCAGCAGGACAAGGCCGACGCCGAGCGCGAGGTCGCCCGCAAGGAGACCGAGGCCGCCCGGGCCCGGGCCGAGGCCGAGGTCCACGACGCCCGCGAGCGGGCCCACCAGGATCCCTGACAGACCCCAGGGGGCCTCTGTGGCGCGCAGGGACCCCCTGTCAGGCCCGAGACCACAACGAGGCGGGACGGCGGTCCAGGGGGCCTCTGAGGGAACACACGCCGGGCGTGGGTGGTTGGGTAACGGGTGAGCGAGTTTCCGGTCCCGCTGTCCGTGCTCGACCTCGCCCCGGTGGGCGAGGGATCCTCCCCCGAGCGGGCGCTGCGCCACTCGCTGGCGCTCGTAGCCGAGGCCGAGCGCCTCGGCTACCGCCGCTACTGGGTAGCGGAGCACCACAACATGCCGGGCATCGCCAGCTCCGCGCCCGCGGTGTTGCTGGCCCACGCGGCGGGGGTCACCTCCAGCATCCGGCTGGGGTCCGGCGGGGTCATGCTCCCCAACCACGCCCCGCTGGTCGTGGCCGAGCAGTTCGGCATGCTGGAGGCGCTGCACCCCGGCCGCATCGACCTCGGGCTCGGGCGGGCCCCCGGCACCGATCAGCTCACCGCGCTGGCCCTGCGCCGGTCCCGGCGGCGGCTGGAGGTGGACGAGTTCCCCGAGCAGCTGGTCGAGCTCGTCGGGTACTTCACCGGATCGTTCCCCGAGGGCCACCCGTTCGGCTCCATCACCGCCGTCCCCGGGCTCGGCTACCGACCGGCTATCTGGCTGCTGGGATCGAGCGACTTCAGCGCGCAGCTCGCCGGCGTCCTCGGCCTGCCGTTCTCGTTCGCCCACCACTTCGCCGCGGCCAACACCCTTCCCGCGCTGGCCGCCTACCGACGCGCCTTCCAGCCGTCAGCCGAGCTCGATCGCCCGTACGTGATGCTCGGCGTTCCGGTGATCTGCGCCGACACCGACGAGCGGGCCCGCTGGCTGGCCGGGCCCAGCTCCCTCAGCTTCGTGCGCCTGCGCCAGGGCCGGCCGA
>DATBGF010000631.1:0-3661 GCA_036558145.1 Acidimicrobiales bacterium | reverse complement strand
GGGCCGCGGGGGTGACCGGCGGCGTGGCGGGGCTGCGGGCGGAGCTGGTGGGCGGCCGGCGGGCTGGGGCCGTGGCGCTCGACGGGACCGTCGAGGCTCACGGGGGCGAGGGCGAAGGCGGGGGCGGGGGTGAAGGCGGGGGCGGGGGTGAAGGCGGGCTGTTGCTGAGCGGGAGTACCGGGCCTGTGTTGGGTGGGGGGTTGGCGGGGGCCGTCGTCTTGCCCGTGGTGCTCGGGGGCGAGGAGCGGTGGGCGGTCGTCACCGAGGTCGGGACACCGGCTGTGGCGGTCACGAAGCTGGATGCGCTGGACGGGACTCGGGGGTTGGCGCGGTTCGAGCTTGTGGACGCGCCCGCGACCTTGCTCGACGGGGTCACGCGGGGGGACGTCGAGGCTGCGGGGGTGGTGCTGGCGGCGGCCGAGTGCGCGGGTGGGGCGGCTTGGTGCGTCGAGACCGCGGCGGCGTACGCGCGGGAGCGGCGGCAGTTCGGGCGGCCGATCGGGCAGTTTCAGGCAGTCAAGCACCGGTGTGCCGACATGCTCGTGCGGTTGGAGCAGATCCGGGGGGTGGCCTGGGATGCGGCGGCGGCGCTTGACGGGGGCAAACCCGACGGGGCTGAGGCGCAGTTGGCTGTGGCGGCTGCGGGGGCGATCGCGTTCGACGGCTTCGCGGCTGTGGCCAAGGATTGCATCCAGGTGCTCGGGGGCGTCGGCTTCACCTGGGAGCACGATGCTCACCTCTACCTCCGGCGGGCGCTGGCGTTGCGGCAGCTGTTCGGTGGGGCTGGGCCTTGGCGGGCGGCGGCGGCGCGGGGGGCGCTCGGTGGGGCGCGGCGGCGCATCGGGCTCGATGATCTGCCCGCGGAGAGCGAGCCGGTGGACGACGAGATCCGGTTGGCCGTGGGCGAGATCGCAAAGCTGCCGAAAGAGGAGCGCAGGGCAAGGCTGGCCGACACCGGGTTGCTCGTGCCGCACTGGGCGCCGCCCTGGGGGCGGGGGGCGGGGCCCGCCGAGCAGATCGTCATCGAGAGGGAGCTGCGGCGGGCCCACGTGCGGGTGCCGCACCTGCAGGTCGGGGCCTGGGCGGCGCCGACCATCGCCGTGCACGGGACGGTCGAGCAGCAGGAGCGGTGGGTCGGGCCCACGCTGCACGGCGACATCGCCTGGTGCCAGCTGTTCAGCGAGCCCGGGGCCGGGTCGGACCTGGCCTCGCTGACCACCAGGGCCACACCGGTAGAAGGGGGGTGGGTGCTCAACGGGCAGAAGGTGTGGACGTCCATGGCGGCCGAGGCCGACTGGGGCATCTGCCTGGCCCGGACCAACCCGACCGCGCCCAAGCACCTCGGCATCACCTACTTCATCGTGGACATGGCCACGCCGGGCATCGACGTCCGGCCCCTGCGGGAGATCACGGGCCTGGCGATGTTCAACGAGGTGTTCCTGGACGACGTGTTCGTGCCCGACGACTGCGTGATCGGCGAGGTGGACGGCGGCTGGCCCCTGGCCCGCACCACGCTGGCCAACGAGCGGGTGTCGATGGGGAGCGGCTCGTCGTTCGGCGGTGGCATCGAGGCGCTGCTCGGCCTCGTCGCCGAGCGCGAGCCCGAACCGGGACCCGACCCGGTCCTGCTGGACGAGATCGGCGCGCTGGTGGCCGAGGCGCACTCGCTGGCCGCCATCGGCGTGCGGGCCACCGCCCGGTCGCTGCGGGGCGAGGCGCCGGGGCCGGAGGCCAGCGTGCGCAAGCTGCTCGGCGTCGAGCACGACCAGCGCACCCAGGAGGCGGGGCTGCTGCTGCTCGGCCCCGAAGGCGCGACGACGGAAGGAGCGGCGGCCCAGTGGACGTTCGGCTTCCTCGCCAACCGCTGCCTGACCATCGCCGGCGGGACCAGCGAGATCCAGCGCAACGTCATCGGCGAGCGCTTGCTCGGCCTGCCCCGGGACCCGGAGCCGTGATCGAACACCTCCTGGCCCAGCGGGCCTGCCGCGAGTACACGACCGAGCCGGTGCCCGACGAGGACGTGGCGGCGATCCTGGAGGCCGCCACCCACGCGCCCAGCGCCGAGAACCGCCAGCCCTGGGTGTTCGTGGTGGTGCGGGACCCGGCCACCCGCGCGGTCATCACCGACCTCACCAAGAGGCTGTGGGCCACGGGCGGCCGTCCCCACGCCGAGCAGAGCCTCACGCCCCGGTTCTTCGCCGCCGTGGACGGGTTCATGGCCGGCGGCTACGGCGGCGCGCCCGTGCTCGTCGTGGTGGCGGGCGACGGCCGGGGCGGGCTCCCGCTCCCCGTGCTGGCCGCGTCGGTGTTCCCCGCCGTGCAGAACCTGCTGCTGGCCGCGGCGGCGCTCGGCTACGGCTCGGCGCTGACGACGCTGGCCACGGCAGAGCCGCTGACCCTGGCCGCCGCGGTCGGGCTGCCCGAGGGCGTGCGCCCGCTGGCCGTGGTGCCGCTCGGCCGCCCGGCGACCCCGCTCGGACCGCCCCGGCGCCGCCCCGTCCGAGAGGTCGCCCACCGGGACCGCTACGGGACCCCGTTCCCCGCGGTCACGGACGAGGGGAGCGGCGCCGCTGCGACGCCACGCCCCGCTCCACCGCCTGCCTGATCAGCGCGTCGTTGTCGGCCGAGATGAACCGGTGGACCCGCGCCTCCAGCAGGCGGCGGGCCAGCGGGTTGAACGCCTCGTAGGTCTCGCCGAACGTGACCCGGCAGCGCCCGTCGGCGATCGCCTCGATCCGGTGCCAGCCGCCGGCCCGGGACCACAGCGGCTTGCCCACGGCCTCGTAGCGGGAGAACTCGGGCGGCCGCGACTCGGTGATCACCTCCCAGGACCGGCCCACGCCCCCGCTGAGCAGGTAGCGCGGCACCCGGAACATGCAGTGGCGGACCAGCCCGAGCCCGTCCGCGTCGCCCGGATGGACGATCTCGATGCGCACGTCGCCGTGCTCGATCACGCCCTCCCGCAGCGGAGGGTGCAGGGCTCGCCACACCTCGGAGGGCTTGGCGTCCACCTCGAAGGAGAACTCGTGGGACTGCACCGGGGCGACGCTACCGGGCCGGCCGGGACCGGACAGGATGGCGGCCATGCAACCCTTCGTCGTCGCCGGGGCGGGGTTCCTGCTCGCCGTGCTGTGGTTCGACCTCATGTTCGACGTGCAGGTGCTGCCCTACCGGGGCAACGGTGGCGACCTGCCGGAGCCGGTCCTCGCCTCGATCGCGGGCTACTACCGGCGGGTGACCACCGAGGCCCGGCCCATGAACCGCCTCATCGCCGCGGTGATGCTGGTCGTCCTGGCGGGCCTGGTGGCGCAGGCGGTCATCGACGACGTCCCCGGCTGGGTGAGCGCCGTCTCCCTCGTGGCCGCGTTCGGTGGGATCGGCCTGGCCGGGGCACACACGGTGCCGAGCGCCGTCCGGCTCGGCGGCCGTGCCGATCCGCCGGACGGGCAGACCCGGCTGGCCCGCTCGATCTGGCGTGAGCACCTCGTGTGCCTCGCCGCCATCGTCACCCTGCTGGTGGTGCAGTTGGCCTGGGCGGCGGGCTAGAGCGAGTCGACCACCAGGTCGGCGAGGCGCTGGCGCTGCCAGCCCTGGCGGCCGAAGAGGACGTCGTTGGCCTTGACCCGGCGGAACAGGAGGTGGCAGTCGAGGTCCCAGGTGA
>DATBGF010000630.1:0-9823 GCA_036558145.1 Acidimicrobiales bacterium | reverse complement strand
ACGAGGGCGGCCGCGTCCTGGGGTACGACCAGGGACGCCTCGCGGGCGCCGGTGTTCTCCAGGGGGTCGCCTATGTCGCGCAGCCAGCCCGAGACCTCGGCGGGCGGGGCAGCCTCGCCGGAGGTGATCGCCGGGCGGACCACGACCAGGATCGGGGTTCCCGACGGCACCTCGCCCCGGGGGGCGGCGGCGGCGGACAGCCGGACGCCGATCACGGCCTCGTTGGCCGCGACCAGGCGCTCGCCGTCCGACAGGAGCTGGCCCGGGGCCAGCAGCGTGCCCTGCGGCAGGTCCGAGGCCACGATCGACCCGACGACCGAGTCCATGTCGTCGGCCGGGATCATCTCGACCCCGGCGTCGGCGGCCACCCGGACGACCTTGAGGTCCTCCGGGGCCAGGACCGCGCCCCGGGTCACGTCGTGCGACAGGGCGATGGTCTCCTTGCGGCCCCCGGCCGTGGCCACCAGCACCATGCACAGCCAGGCGCCGAACAGCGCCAGCACGGCGCCGAGCGCCACCCGGCCCCAGCGGCGCCGGGTCGGCAGGCCGCTGGGCGTGGCGGGCACCGGGGCCGGGCCGGCCCGCTTGGCCGTGCGCAGCGGTGGCGCGGTGGGGGTGCGGGTGGTCGAGCCGTTGTTGGTCACGGTCGGTGTCCCTTCATCCCAGGTCCTCCACGACGGTCTGGACCTCGTCGACCGCCCGTGGGAGGTCGGCGGACTTGGTCACGGACGGGAGAGTCCCGCTGCCCGTGGGCGAGCTGTAGATCAGCGTCCAGGCGACGGTGACCTGACCGGGCCACAACGCCGGCCGGCCCAGCACGCCCGTGCGGCTGCGGTAGGTGTAGGCGCAGGCCCCGGGAGCGGCGGCCTGCACCTCGGGGGCGGCGCCTCCGGGGACGAAGCGCGTCCCGGGCCCGGCGCACACGACCGGCTGGGCGCCCGGCTCGCCCGGCGTCCACGACAGCACCGGCTGCGCCACGACCCCGACGCAGAAGTCGGGGAAGTTCGGGTCGCACTGCCGGTCCGTCACCGTGCCCACCCAGTTCTCGACGGTGACGAAGGACGGGAACCCGACCAGCGCGGCGATCCCGGGCGGCGGGCTGGAGGTCACCTGGGGCGTCGGGAGGTTGCCCGCGATCCGGGCCTGCGCCTGCAGCGCCAGGGCCCGGGCCGACATCCGCACCGGGAGCGGCACCCCGGGGACAGCCCACCGGATCGCTCCGGTGAACACGCCGTCGCACATCTCCCAGACGAGCACGGCGTCGGGCGTGGGTTGCGGACCGGGGTCCATCGGCAGGCCGGCGCCGATGCCGCCGTCGCCCGGGATGACCACGTTGGCGGTCCAGACGCAGACCGGCCCGGTGTCGCCCGACCCACCACCGCCGCCGCCACCACCGCCGCCTCCGGCACCACCGCCGCCGCCACCGCCACCCCCGCCGGCACCGACGCAGTAGTCGGCCGCGGGCGGGCACTCGGGGGTCTGGGCCGCAGCCGAGCCGCCGGTCTGGACGATCGCCAGGACGACGACCATGGCGCCGAGGACGTAGCGAGCTCTCATGCGGGTGGGCCCTCCCCGGGAGGGAGCCCGGGTTGACCGGCGGCGGTCACGAAGCTCTGGCACGTGCCGGACCGGGCCGCGCCGGGCGTCAGCGGGACGGTGCGGGACATGTCGTTGGACAGGCCGTAGAAGCGCCACACCCCGCCGACCCGGTGGGCCTCGCCCCCCACGAACAGCAGGCGGGCGTCGCTGGAGATGACGGCGCCGTCCGCCCCGACCAGCTGGCGGTCGATCAGCGAGCAGGTGTCGAAGCTGAGCGTGTCCTCGTCGGTGGCGGGGCGCCACTGGTAGATCTCGACCTCGCGCATGAAGCCGTTCGCCGCCGGCTGGTAGCGCTCGCCCTCCTGCAGCATCGTCCGCAGGCCCGCTTCGACCGCGGGCGGCGTGGGCGAGTCGTCGGTGTACAGCTGCCGGTAACGGGCCAGATCCGGGTTGTTCGGATCCTCGATGACGCTGGGGTCCCGCCAGAAGCGGTCGGCCAGCGAGGTGGCCTCGTCGACGAGCGCCGCGACTTCGGCGTGCGACGCCTCATCCGTGGCAGGCGGGGCGGTGGTGGAGGGAGACACCGCCGCCTCCGCCTGCCTTCCCGGGCGAGCCGCGTCAGGCTCGTTGCCCGGACCGGAACACGCCACGACCAGGGGCGCGGCCGTGGCGAGTGCGAGCAATCCCACGATCTGCTTGGCTCTCCCCGGCCGGGGGGGTCCTTCCCCGTGACCGTGTAGCGCATTCGGATGCGTCACCGGTCGACTCCCCATTGTAGTGGTGCGGTCACTACCTGCGTTTATTTACGAGAGTAGTCCTCTGACCACTGTGAGGCGGCGCAAAATGTGGTGCCGGGGGAACTGAAACCTGAAGTTCACAATCGCGCAACGTCGCGTTTTACCGGTGCCCCGCCGGCGGCAACCGCCTGGAGGACCTCGATCGCCAGCGCCAATTCGGCCGGCGTCGACCCCGCCGCACCCCGTCCCACCAGGTCAAGTGCCCACCACACCTGCCCGGGGATCCCGGGATCGGCCGGCCCCGCGGTGAGTCCCGCGCTCGGGACCGATCCGGCCGTACCGGGCCGGCCGGTCGGGGCCGGCGGTTTGTTTTTCAAAATCTGGTCGTAGCAGGCGAGCACTGCTCCGCACACCGCCGCGAGTTCCGCCAGATCGACCGCGTCGTCCATGCTCCGTGAGCATTCCGGCCGGCGGCGGCCGGGGCGGCACGGCCCGTCGCGCCGCCGATGTCGCGTTCGGGGGTGGTGGCGACCCACTTGTCCGGTGAGAGCCGGACGAAGGGGGTGCACCGTGGCGACAGCCGCTGCAACGACCGTTCTCGACCCGCCGGGCGATGCCGACATCACGCTGGGGGCACTGCGGGCGGCCCCCGGGCTGGCCGGGCTGCCGGCCCTGCCGCGCGAGCTGCGTGAGCTGCGGTTCGACCGCGGGCGCAGCGCCCGCGTCCACAACGCGGTGATGGAGGAGCACTTCACCGCCATCCGCGCCTGCGCCGGAGCGGCGGCGGCGCTGGCGGACGGGTGCATCCCGGCGTCCGGCGGGATCGCCGTGTTCCGCTGCTCGGTCGCCCACAGCGCGGCGGCACCCATCGCCAACCCGTCCCAGCCCAGCCACAGCGTGAACTTCTACGAGCTGCTGCCCACGCTGGCCGGCGCGCCGTTCGAGCCGGGCACGCCGCTGCCGCCCGGCGTGTGGCGCATCGACTGGACCTGCCCGCTCTACCCCGACGCCCACGGCGGGCCCGCCGAGGGCGCGTTCCACATCGCGGTGGGCACGGACGGGGGAACCGAGCCTCTGCCCGCAGCCTGGGCCCGCAACCGGACAGGTGGGATCCCAGGAGCTCCCGGGAACCTGGTGGTCCCGGCACTGGCGCAGAACCGTCTGGTCGCCGCGCTCCGGAGCCTGTCCGGCTACCGCGACCGGGCCGAGCAGAGCGCCTGCGCGGCCATGAAGGGGTTCGTGGCCACCAAGGCGGTCCGGGTCCGCAACACGCAGCCGACGGTGTTCGACCACGACGACGCCCTGCAGGAGGGACTGGCCCGGCTCATCGTGGTCATGCGCCGCTTCGCCGCCCGCAACCGGCCCCGGGCGTGCTGGACCGTGGCGGCCGGCCTGGTCCTCGAACGCGACCTGCCGCGGGCGGCCGACAAGGTGAGCCACCTGTCCTCCAACGTGGCCCACTGCGCCCACTGGCTGGCCCGCACCGACCGGGTCGACCTCCACGATCCCCGGCTCACCCCTGAGATCGCCGCGGCCGCCTACGCCCGCGACCAGCGGCACCGTCGCCGCCAGGCCCCCGGCACCCGCAAGTGGCTGGCGGGCGACACCACCGACGCCCACTCCCCCGCCGTGTGGCGCCTGGCGCTCGACGAGGCCCGGCGCGGCCGCCCCGTCAGCCTCGACCGCCTGGCCGAGGGCCACGACACCGAGACCGGCACGCGGCCCGGGTCGGACGGGCTGGTCCCCGTGGTGGATCGCGACATCGAGCTGGTCGGCTCCCGGCGCCTGACCGACCTCGTCGCCGACCTGCTGGCGGGCACCGGGCTCACCTACGACGACGTGCGCGGCTACCTCTACCCGAAGCTGGCCCGGCGGGGCTATGCGGACGAGACGCTGCGCGCCGCGGGCGGCGGGAGCGGCACGATCAGCCGCCGCCAGCGGGAGGACGCCGAGCACAAGCTGCTCGCCCTGGTGGCCCGGCCGGGCGAGTCCGTGACCCGGCACCGGGCGGTCCTGCGGGAGCGGGTGCGGGAGACGTTGTTCGACGAGACCGGCCGCTTCCGCCCCACCGAGGAGCGCCGGCGGCGCTGGGAGGAGCACCGGCGGGCCAACATGGCGGTGTGATCACCAGCACCGCCAACCCCCGGGTCAAGGCCGCGCTGGCCCTGCGCAAGCGCCGGGAGCGGGACCGGACCGGCCGGTTCCTCGTCGAGGGCCGCCGCGAGCTGAGCCGGGCCCTGGCCGCGGGCGTCGTGGTGGACGAGGTGCTGGTCTGCCCGGAGTTGCTGGGAGACGCCACGGTCCCGGAGGGGACGGCGATCACCGAGGTGGCCGAGAGCGTGTTCGGGCGGTTGTCGGCCCGGGAGAACCCGGACGGCGTGCTGGGGATCGCTCGGGTGTTCGACACCCGGCTCGACGCTCTGGACATCGCCGGGGAAGCGGACCCGCTCGTGCTGGTGGTGGCCGAGATGGAGAAGCCCGGCAACCTCGGCACCATGCTGCGCTCGGCGTCGGCGGCCGGGGCCAGCGCGGTGGTGGTGGCCGATCCGGTCACCGACGTGTTCAACCCCAACGTCGTGCGCTCGTCGCAAGGGGCTCTGTTCGGCGTGCCCGTGGCGGTGGGAGACACTGTCGCGGTCGTGGCCTGGCTGCGGCGCCACGGCCTGCGGATCTACGCGGCGGGGCCCGGCGGCACGCGGCCCTACTGGCGGGTACCGCTGGCCGGTCCCACCGCGCTGGTGGTGGGCTCCGAGCACCGGGGGCTCCCGGCCGAGTGGTTCGAGGCGGCCGACGAGCAGGTCGTGATCCCCATGCCGGGATCGGGCGGGGTGGACTCGCTCAACGCCGCCGCCGCCGCGGCCGTGCTGCTGTTCGACGCCGTGCGTCAGCGGGCCGAGGCCGAGGGCTGACCCAGGCCGGGCGGCGACTCCCACGAGTCGACCGTGGACGGGTCGACCGGCGTGAACCCGCCGGCGCCGTCCGGGGCCAGGAACACGAACGACGCCTCCCACGGGTCGAACGGCGGGCCGCCGTCGACGGGCGTGGCGGACCAGACGACCAGGGCCAGGGCCAGGGGCGGCTCGTCCGGGTAGCTGGCCGCGTTGGCCGCCAGGATCTGCACGTCGCGGCAGCACGCCCGGGCCGGGGCGGCCCACGGCCCGCCCTCGCGGGGCGCGCCCGCCAGGTCGGCGGCCACGTAGCGGGACGCGGCATCGCCGGCCGCGGCCTGCTGGGCCGCGGAGAGGTCCGAGCCCACGCCGCCGGCGATCAGGCCGGTCACGTCCTGGAGCGGCAGGGTCGACAGCTGCAGGTACCAGACCATCGCCGGGTCGAGGTCGTCCGCCGCGGTGCCGTGCTCGGTGTCGTTGAGCACGTCGTCGGGGACCGTCCCGTCGCTCGACGACTCCTCGGCCCCGGCCCGCCCGGACGGCGCGGAGTCGGGCCGGTCGCCGTCGCCGGAGGGCCGGATGACGATCGCCCACACGCCCACCGCCGCAGCCACGACGGCGGCGGCCACGGCCGCGGCGGCGAGTCGCCGCCTCATCGTCCCGAGGTCGACCAGTGCCATGCTTCGCTCGGCAGGTTGTAGAGGCCGTACGTGGCCGCGTGCGCCCGCAGCCACACGACGCAGCGGTTGGAGAAGGCGCGCTGGCCGATGGATTCGCCGTTGCAGTGGAAGTCGATGGCCAGGCCCCGCTCGTGCTCGGACGTGCCGGGCCGGGCGGTCGGCGGCGAGCACTGCGAGGGCGGCATCTGGTAGACGGCGTAGTCGCTGGTCCCGCAGTGGGCCCGCCGCAGCGCGATCTGGCCTTCCGGCGAGCGCCAGCCGCCCGAGCCCGAGGCCAGGTCCAGCCCGTCCGCCCGGGCGGCGTCGACCATGGCCCGCACCCGCTCGCCGATGGCCGCGTTCACCTGGATGCCGTACACGTCCACGATCGTGACCGGCCCGTCGGGCAGGGCGATGGACCGGCCCGGCGGCGCGTCGGGGTCGCCGAGGCCCATCGCCGCCAGGCCCGCCCGGTACTCGGCCGCCTTGGACAGCACGCCGTCGGCGTACCAGCCGGCGCCGTTGTAGGCGAGCGCGGCCCGGCGCTGGGCGGCCTCGGACCCGAGCCCCTGGCCGTCCCGGCATGTCTTCACCGCCGTGGCCAGGGCGCCGTCGTAGTAGTTGAACGGGTCGCCCACGCCGTCGTCGTTCCCGTCGGCCACGGCCCGGACCCCCTCCCAGGTCGAGGGCAGGAACTGGGTGGGCCCCACCGCCCGCAGGTACGGCTCGGTCTGGCGGTAGAAGGCGCGCTCGGTCGGGGGCAGCGTGTTGACGTAGGCGGTCGTGTTGCCCCCGGCGCCGCTCCCGTCGAGCAGGGTGCCGAGGATCGCCGGTCTCGACTCGCCGGTGAGCGGGTCCCAGGTCACCGAGCCCTTGCGCCCGGGCCCGTCGGACGCGCCCGTGGCCAGGTCGACGGCCACCGTGCCGTGGCCCGACTCCATGTAGCCGAAGCCCGCCAGGTAGGCGACGTCGATGGCGCAGCCGGACTCGATCGTGCCCACCCGGGCGACGGCCTGGACGTAGGCGCGGGCCGCGTACTCGGGGATGCCCAGCGCGGCCAGCGCCTCCCAGCCGGTCACGTCCACCGGGACCGTCGTGGCGTAGCCGGCGTAGACCTTGGCCTTGGCGATGACCCGGTCGGCGAACTCCCGGGGGTTGACCGGGGTGGCCCCGCCCGTCACCGGCGCCCGGTCGATGTGGGGCGCGACCAGGCGGGGGTTGTGCAACCGGGGGACCAGGCCGGTCTGGCCCGCCACCGGGAAGGCCCCCCGGGCTCCCACCCAGCGGGCGTAGGCGGCGGCACCGGCCAAGCCGGGATCGGCCGGGGCGTCCGGCGCCTGGCGGGCCGCCAGCCGGTCCGCCAGCCACGCGAACCCCGCGGCCTGGTCCGAGCCCGGGTCGCAGGGGGCGCCGGACCGGAACAGCGGGTCGACCGGGGTGGCCGCGAAGGCGGCGTCCCAGCGGGTCGAGTCGAAGTCGACGGCCTGGGGATCGAACCGGGCCAGCGGGGCGAACGCGCCCCACGCCGGCGAGGCGGCCGCCTCGGCGTCGAGCGTCGTGTCCAGCGCCAGCTCGCACGGCGCGCCGGGCGTGAAGCTGGCCGCGGGCGGGCCCTCGGCCACGAAGTGGTTGACCGACGGATCGCCCAGCGCCGGCGCCATGGTGGCCCAGCCCGCCGCGGCCCGCTCCCACTCGGTGGCGCCGGGGCGCTGGTCCAGCGGGCGGCTCTCCTGGTCGAGGACAAGCCGGGCCGCGGTGCGCACGTTCTGGACCGGGTCGCAGCGCGTGGCCAGCGCCAGCGCCGGGAGCGGGAACACCCCGGCGTAGGGGGCGGCCTCGTCGCAGGGGGCGGCGCCCCGGTCCGACCAGGTGGCCGCGACCACGTGGGCCTCGCCCAGCAGCATGT
The DNA here is from genome assembly GCA_036558145.1 of Acidimicrobiales bacterium. Taxonomy (GTDB): domain Bacteria; phylum Actinomycetota; class Acidimicrobiia; order Acidimicrobiales; family VFJN01; genus ZC4RG19. Next base: position 2,094 of record DATBGF010000630.1, on the reverse strand, counting down.
CCTGGGCCTCGGCGCCCTGGACCACCCCGTCGGGCGTCCACAGCATGGGCGGCGTGCGCAGCATCTCGCAGCGCCACACCACCTCGATGATCTGGGGGACCGGCATCGAGGGATCGGGCTGCAGGCAGGCCGAGTCGCCCGCCACCACGGGCGCGGCGGCCACCACCTCGTGCCAGAACTCCTCGGACTCGGGCAGGAACTCCTCGGCGAAGCGCGACGCCCGGGCGTCGTCGGCTCCCCGGGTGCGGGTGCGGTCGGCGATGCGGGCCATCTCGGTGGCCAGCAGGTCCACGGAGCGGTCGACGCCCTGCGCCCCCTGGACCGACAGGCCGGTGAACACCGTCGGGTTGAGCAGCAGCGGCCCCAGCCCGCCGTCGCCGACGGGCGGGTCCACGGCCAGGACCTGGGGCGCGGCCAGCTGGCGGACCAGCCAGTCGGCCATCACCTTGTAGCCCTCGGGCGTGTAGTGGACGCCGTCGCCCGCCCGGTAGGCGTCGGCGTTCGGGAGGGATCCCAGGTAGCCCTCCCAGTCGGCCACCACCAGCCGGGGATGGTCGCGCTGGGCGGCGGCCAGGGCCGAGGCGAACACGTCGTTGCCGGTGGCCAGGCCCCGGGCCGCGCTGGTCTCCCACACGACGGCCCGGTCGCCGGCCGCGGCCAGCAGGGCGTCGATGCGCTCGTCGAGCTGGGCCCGGGTGACCCCGGTCGCCAGGTCGTTGGTGCCGAGCACGACCACGACCGCGGTCTCGTCGCCGAGCGGCTCGGCGGTCAGCCGGCCGGTCCCCTCGGCGATCATGCGGCCCTCGCGGGCGTCGACGCCGGTGACCGCGCACGCCGTGGCCAGCCCCGCGCCCAGGTCGGCGGCCATGCCCACCAGCAGGGAGTCGCCCACCAGGCGCACCCGGCACGCCCCCGCCGCGGCGGCGTCGGGCGCGGCCCCGGGGGCGATGGGCGGGTCCACGACCGGGTAGCGCTGCTCGTCGCTGCGGTAGAGCGTGTCGTAGGGGCTGCGGGCGCCGTGCTCGGTCAGGACGTAGCCCATGGCGGCCAGGATCGGCCACGGCACGCGGTGCTCCTCGTCCGCCTCCCGGTAGGCGTCCATGTAGCCGCGGGGCACCTCGCGCTCGGCCGCGTCGGCGGGTTCCACGGGAGGGAAGTCCGGGGATCCCATCCCGGACGTCGGCACGATGCCGACGACGACCAGCAGCACGACGGCCAGCAGGATGACGGGGATCCCGGCCACCGCCCGACGGGTGGCTCTGCCCTTGACGTCGGCCGGCCCGAGCAGGCGGCTCATTGGCGCACCCTTGGGGGTGCGCGCCATGAGCGCTCGGCCCACGGGGCCGAGGAGGGCACTGTGTTTCTGGTTCGCTCGACAAGCTCGCTCACGTCACCTGCCAGGTTCCCCCGGACTCGACGGCGGTCACCGTCACCTCGTGCTGGCCGTCAAGGGTGGACACGCTCAGCTCGACCCGCCCCTCCTCCGCCGACACCAGCTGGTGGCGCACCTCGTCCGGCGAGACCCCGAGCTCGGCGGCGCCCTGGAGCCGGGCCGCGGCCACCGCGGCCCGGGGCACCTGCTGAAACACGCCGGACCGGTCGGCCAACGCCACGGTCTCGTCCGCTGCGATCGTGGTCGTGGGCGCCTCGGGCGCGGCCGGATCCGCCGGCGCGGTGGCCGCCGGCCCATCGGCCGTCGCGAGGCGAGCCGACTCGGGCGACGCCCCGCCGTCGACCCCGAAGACCAGGCTGATCACCACCACCGCCACGACCAGGGCCCCGAACAGCGCGATCCCCGCGGGCGCCCACCACGGAGGCTCGTCGTGCAGCCCGGCGCGCACGCCCCCGACCACGTCGAAGTACTCGCGCACGGCGCCCACGACCAGGAGCATTCCGAAGGCGGGCCGCCTACTCGTCGGGATCGCGCTCGATCGTGGGCCAGTAGTCCGGGTCGTGCGCGAAGTCGGCGATCTCGACTGTTCGCTCGCCGATCAGCACACCGATGAACACGACGACGCCGAACGCGGGGTCGACGATGTGGAGCGACCGCACCGAGGAGCCGGCCGCCTCCGGGAGAGCGTCGAAGTCCCTAAA
>DATBGF010000629.1:0-9010 GCA_036558145.1 Acidimicrobiales bacterium | reverse complement strand
TAGGGGCGGCCGCGCGGCGGCGCCGCCTCCTTCGTCCACACGAGCACCTTGCGGATGAAGTAGCAGACCTCGTCGCCGTTCTGGTTCAGGCCCTTGGTCTCCACCCGCACGACGCCGCGGTCGCCCTTCGACGTGAGCTTCTTGTCGAGCACGCGGGTCTCCGCGTAGATGGTGTCGCCGTGGAACGTGGGCTTGGCGTGCTTGAGCGACTCGACCTCGAGGTTGGCCACCGCCGCCCCGCTGACGTCGGGGACGGACATGCCGAGCACCAGCGAGTACACGAGGTTGCCCACCACCACGTTCTGCTTCTGGACCGTCTCGTTCTGCGCGTACCACTCGTTGGTGTGCAGCGGGTGGTGGTTCATCGTGATCATGCAGAACAGGTGGTCGTCGTACTCGGTGATCGTCTTGCCCGGCCAGTGCCGGTAGACGTCGCCGACCTCGAAGTCCTCCAGGTGCCGCCCGAAGGGCCGGTCGATCGTTGCCATGGGCGACACGCTAGAAAGCGCACGGCCCGACGGCCAGATCGTCGTCCCGGGTGGGATGATCTCGGCACCCCTTTTGCAGGAGAGAACGATGACGGCGGAGATGACAGTGATCGAACGACCTCGCAGGCGGGCCCGCCGCGCGGCGGCATCCCTGCTCACGCTCACGCTGCTGACCGCGGGCGCGGCGGCGTGCGCACAGGAGGCCGACAACGGCTCCATCTCGATGGAGCCGGTCGACAACGGGCCCGACGACGGCGGCGGTGGCTCCACCGGCGGCGGCGCGGCCGACTTCCAGGCCACGACCGAGTTCCTCAAGGAGTCCGCCACCCGCACCGAGGACGCCAGCCGCCGCATCGAGATGCGGTTCGCGCTGGGCGACTCGGTGCCCGAGGACACCCCGCCGATGATGCAGGGCGAGGTCGACGGCGACCAGTTCCACTACACCATGGACCTCGGGCCGATCTTCGACATGTCGGCGGAGATGGTGGGCGGCGGGGCCGACCCCGAGGACATCTTCGGCGACATCGACCTCACGATGGAGATGCTCGGCACGGGCGACACCTGGTACATCCGGGCGCCCATGTTCGCCGACCTGAGCGAGCTGGCCGGTGGCGCCGGAGCCATGCCCGGGTTCGAGGACCTGGCCGCGCTGGGTGACGGCTGGGGCAGCATCGACATCGCCGCGTTGGGCGACGTGCTCCCGGGCGACCTGTCGAGCTCGTTGCTGGGCCAGGGCGGCGTCGACCCCTCGGCCGTGATCGACATGGTGACCAACGCCGAGAACGTCGAGGATCTGGGCACCGACACCATCCGCGACGTCGAGGTGCACGGCCTGCGGGCCGAGGTCACGATGGCCGACATGCTGACGGCGAGCGGCCAGGACCCGGACGCGCTGGCCCAGGTGTCGGGCGTCGGCTCGGCCGGGGAAGACGCCATGCAGGCGCTGATCGACACCGCCGTGCCCGTCGAGGTGTGGATCGACGGCGACGGCTACCTGGCCCGGATGACCTACGGGTTCTCGTTCTCGGACATCTTCGACGCCATGGGCGTCAGTGAGGACATGCCCGGCAACCTGGGCGACCTCGACTTCGCCTACTCGCTGGACATGTTCGACTACGGCGAGACCTTCACCTTCGACCCGCCGGCGGACGCCACCGACGTGACCGACGCCTTCGCCTCGATTTACCAGGCGTAGCGCCCCGCTCTAGCTTGTCGGGCCATGAGCCCGCCGGACCTGAACGCAGCCGCCTCGGCCGTCAAGAGCGCCCGAGACGTGGTGGACCGGGGCTTCGCCCATCTGGCCACCACCGGGTCGGTCGAGACCGACCAGGTGGTGGCCTACGACATGGCACAGGCGGCCGCCGCGGTCGAGATCGCCAACACCCTCGTGGCCGACTACGGCCCGCGGGGCGACGAGGAGGCCCGGATCAGCTGCGCCTTCACCGCCGAGGCGGTGGCCGACGTGGCGTCCAAGCTGTTCGGGCGGGAGGCGGCCTGGGGCGTCGAGCCGGACGCGCTGGACGACGTCCGGGCCTTCGTGGCCACCTACCGGGACGGCGAGTTCCTCGCCTCCATCGACGGGCCCGGCCCCCGCCACCTCGACGGGGACTTCGAGCTGGTCCAGGACACGTTCCGGCGCTTCGCCGAGGACAAGATCCGCCCGGTGGCCGAGCACATCCACCGCACCAACTCCGACATCCCCGAGGACATCATCAGCGGCCTGGCCGAGCTGGGCACCTTCGGGCTGTCGGTGCCCGAGGAGTACGGCGGGTTCGCGGCCGGCGGGGAGAGCGACTACATCGCCATGGTGGTGGCCACCGAGGAGCTGTCGCGGGGCTCGCTGGGGGTGGGCGGCTCGCTCATCACCCGGCCCGAGATCCTGACCCGGGCCCTGGTCAAGGGGGGCACCGAGGAGCAGAAGCAGCACTGGCTGGGCAAGCTGGCGACGGCCGAGGTCATGGCGGCCGTGGCGGTCACCGAGCCGGACACGGGCTCGGACTCGGCCGCGGTCACGACCACCGCCACCCGCACCGAGGGCGGCTGGCTGATCAGCGGCGTGAAGACCTGGTGCACGTTCGGGGCCCGGGCCGACGTGCTCATGCTGATGGCCCGCACCGATCCGGACCGCTCGCTGCGCCACCGCGGCCTGTCCCTGTTCGTGGTGCCCAAGCCGCAGGCCGACGGCCACGGCTTCGAGCTGGTTCAGGAGGCCGGCGACGGCGGCGCCCCCGGCGGCGGGAAGATGGAGGGCCGCCCGATCGACACGATCGGCTACCGGGGCATGCACTCCTACGAGGTCGCGCTCGACAGCTGGTTCGTGCCCGACGACTGCCTGGTCGGCGGGGAGGCCGGGCTGGGGCAGGGCTTCTACCTGCAGATGGCCGGGTTCGAGAACGGCCGGCTCCAGACCGCGGCCCGGGCCATCGGCGTGATGCAGGCCGCCTACGAGGAGGCCCGCCAGTACGCGCAGGATCGCAAGATGTTCGGACAGACCCTGGCCGACTTCCAGCTGACCCAGGCCAAGCTCGGCCGCATGGCGGTCACCATCCAGGGCGCCCGCCAGTTCAGCTACGCGGTGGCCCGGATGATGGCCACGGGCGGCGGCTCGATGGAGGCGGCCCTGGTCAAGGCCTACGTCTGCAAGGCGGCGGAGTGGGTGACCCGGGAGGCCATGCAGATCCACGGCGGCTACGGCTACGCCGAGGAGTACGCCGTGTCCCGCTACTTCGTCGACGCCCGTGTGCTGTCGATCTTCGAGGGCGCCGACGAGGTCCTGTGCCTGCGGGTGATCGCCCGGCGCCGTCCGGAGCCCAGTGCCCGGAGCTGACGCCCCGCTCGAACCGTTCCCCGAGGACTGGGAGCGCGCCCTCGCGGTCGTGGCCCATCCCGACGACCTCGAGTACGGCGGCGCCTCCGCCATCGCCCGCTGGACCCGCGACGGCCGCCACGTCGCCTACCTGCTCGCCACCAAGGGCGAGGCGGGCATCGACAGCATGGAACCGGACGAGACCGCCCGGGTCCGCATGGACGAGCAGCGGGCCAGCGCTGCGGTGGTGGGCGTGGACGAGGTCGAGTTCCTCGACCACGCCGACGGCATGCTCCAGTACGGGTTGGAGCTGCGCCGCGACATCGCGGCCGCGATCCGCCGCCACCGGCCCGAGCTGGTGCTGGCCGTCAACCACCGCGAGACCTACGGCGGCACGTTCCTCAACATGGCCGACCACCGGATATGCGGGCAGGCGACCCTCGACGCGGTGCGCGACGCCGCCAACCGCTGGGTGTTCCGCGACCTGTGCGACGCCGGCCTGGAGCCGTGGGGCGGGGTGCGCTACGTGGCCGTCATCGCCTCGCCGCAGCCCACCCACGCGGTGGACGTGAGCGAGACGTTCGATCTCGGGGTCGAGTCGTTGCGGCGCCACGCCGCCTACCTTGACGGGCTCGGGAGCCCCGACCCCGAGGCGTTCCTGCGCCAGTGGGCCGAGGCGACAGCTGAGAGGTTCGGCGGCCGCCTGGCCGTGTCGTTCGAGATGGTGGGAGTGTGATGGACGTACTGGACGGGAAGGTCGCGGTCGTCACCGGCGCGGCGTCGGGCATCGGCCTGGGGCTGGCGACACGGTTCGGCCGCGAGGGCATGCGGGTCGTCCTGGCCGACGTCGAGCGCGAGCCGCTCGACCGGGCCGCCGAGGCGCTGAGCGACGATCTGGGAGCGGACCGCGTGCTGGCGGTCCCCACCGACGTACGCCACGAGGAGGCGCTGGAGGCCCTGGCGGCCGCCACGTTCGAGCGCTTCGGCACCGCCCACGTCCTGTGCAACAACGCGGGCGTGGGGGTCGGCGGCATGGCCTGGACGGTCCCGGCCGACCGCTGGCGCTGGATCGTGGAGGTGAACCTGCTCAGCGTGGCCCACGGCATCCGGGCCTTCGTGCCCCGCATGATCGAGCAGGGCGAGGGCCACGTGGTCAACACCGCGTCGGCCGCCGGGATCCTCACCGGGCCCGCCATGTCGCCCTACTACGCCACCAAGCACGGGGTCGTGGCCCTGTCGGAGTCGCTGCACTTCGACCTGCGGCTCATGCAGACCGCGGTGGGCGTGTCGGTCCTGTGCCCCGAGTGGGTGCGCACCAACATCGGCAACTCCGAGCGCAACCGGCCCACCGAGGTGGCCGAGGTCGAGCCTCCGCCCAACGCCCCCGAGATCCGCCCCATCCTCGAAGCCCTGGTGGCCGGCGGCCTCGACCCCGCCGAGGTGGCCGGCCGGGTGGTCGACGCCATCCGCGACGGGACGTTCTGGATCTTCACCCACGACACCACGGTCCCCCACGCCCGCCGGCGCTGGGACGCCATCGCCGGCGACGGCGAGCCCGCCTTCTGGGAGATCACCCCGCCCGTGGGCTAGGCGCCGCGTCAGGCGGTCTTGAGCGCGGTGTGCCGAGCCAAGACGCTGAAGTCGGCGTCCGCGTGGAGCACGGGCATGCCGGCCCGGATCGCGTGGGCCGCGATGAGGCAGTCGATGAGCTTTTGCACGGTTTCCCCCCGGCGCCGGCATGTGCGATAGAGCGCGGCTGCAGTCTCGTAGTCGGCCGGCTCGGTCGGGACAAGCGCGGCGCGCGCGAGCAGCCCGCGCAACTGAAGAAGGTGGGCGTCGTCCCGCGCCCCCGCGAGGACCTCCATCCGCACGGGATGGCACGTGGCCATATCGGCCGCCAGGAGGCGATTCACGCGCTCGCACGTGGCGCTCCGGGTGTCGCGCAGGAACTCGATCCACGCGGAGGTGTCGACGAGTATCACGGTGTGCGGGTCGTGCGCATGTCGTCGAGATCGCCGTCCCAGCCGGAACCACGGAGCGCCCGGGCCTGGTCGAGGTCGAGGGCCTCTCCGGCGAGCATGCGAAGCGCGAGGTTTACGGCATCCCGCTTGGAGCTGAGCCCGTAGCGATCCATGACGGTGCGGCAAGCCTCATCGTCGATGTCGATGTTGGTGCGTGCCATACACCAATCATACACCAGCGCGCCGATCAGGCGGTCTTGAAGGAGAACTTGGCCTGGGTGGCGTCGACGCGGCCGGCGGCGTCGGTGGCGCGGGCCTGGAGGTGCCAGCGGCCGGCGGGGAGGGTGAACGGGAACGACCACGCGGTGGTCGGGGTGCCGGGAGTCGTGACCGACGCGGGGTTCCAGCGCTGGGTCGCGACCCAGGTCTGGGTGGTCGCGTCCCACCACTGGTTGGTGTCCAGGTTCTGGAGGGCGACGTCGACCCGGGCGACCGCCTGGTTGTCGGTGGCGGTGCCGCTGAGCGGGACGCCGACGGGGTTGGCCCAGACCGACGGGCTGGTGATCGCCGTGTCCGGGGCGGTCAGGTCGCCCGCGTCCACCGTGGCCGTGACCGTCGCTTCCGCCGTGCGGCCGGCAGCGTCGGTGGCGCGGGCGTGCAGGACCACCGGGGACCGCAGCGGCGTCGTGTCGAGCGGCCGGCGCCACGTGCCCACCTGGGCCGGGGGCAGCGCACCCGGGGCGGACGGGGCGTCCGCGGGGACCAGGACGGGGGTGGCGGACCAGGTGCCGGCGGTCGGGTCCCACCACTGCCCCGTGGCCGGGTCCTCGACGCCCAGCGTGACCGCGACGGGCCCGAGGTCGTCCGCCACGGTGCCGGTGACGGTGGCGGCGCCGCGGGGCAGCGCTCCGCCCGGGGTGGGCGAGGTGATCGCCACCGTGGGCGCGGCGGTGTCGGCGAAGGTGAAGGTGCGGGAGAACGTGGCCGAGACCGCGCCCCGCCGGTCCAGCGCCCGCAGCGTGAACTGGTAGCGGTGCCCCGGCACGGCCGGCACCAGCGTGTAGGACCACGTGCCGTCCTCGACCGGGCCGCTCACCACCGCCTGGTTCCACACCCACGCTCCCCAGCGGGTGGTGATGCCGTCCCACAGGAGGCCGGTGGCCAGGTCCTTCACCGCCACCTGCACCTGGGCCACGCCAGTCGGGTCGGTGACCCGGCCACCGACGGCCACGGGCCAGGTCGAGGAGGTCGTGTTGTTGGCCGGACCGGTCCACGTGACCGTGGGCGCGACGCCGTCGGCGGCGGGCACCGGTCCGGGCCCGAAGACCTGGAGGCGGGAGTTGCGCTGCTCGACCACGTAGAGCCGCCCGTCCGGTCCCGCGGTGATCCCGCTGGGGCCGCCGAGCTGGCCCAGCGCGTTGCCGGTCGCACCGATCGCGCCGAGCCGGGCGCCGGACGTGCGGTTGAAGGCGATGATCCTGTTGGCGGCGGCATCGGCCACGTAGGCGGTGTCGCCCGCCAGGGTCACGCCCCAGGCCCGGTTGTCGACCTGCAACGTGCGGCGCCGGTCCCCGGTGGGGCGGAACACCCACAGGTCACGGCTGGCGTCGGCGGTCACCCACACCTCGCCGGTGACGGGATCGACGGCGATGCCGCGGGCCTCGGCCGGCAACGGGAACGTGCGGACCAGGGCGCCGGTGGCCACGTCGTGGACCCGCACCTCGCCGGGCCGGCGCACCAGGAGGTAGGCGAGCCCGCCCACGATCTCGATGTCGTTCACGAAGCGGGGCGTGGTGATGGTGCGCAGGCTGTGGAACTGCCGGTCGTAGACGACCACGAACGGCGCGCCCTCGTAGTTGGGCACCCAGACGTCCCCGCTGGCCGGATCGACGGCCACCGAGCGCGGGTAGTTCATGCCGTCGGGCGGGAAGGATCCCCGCACCCCGTGGGCCGCGAGCAGCGTGCCGTCGGGGCCGAAGCGCTGGATCCGCTGGGCCCACGGGTCGGCCACGAGCACGTCGCCGGTGGCGGGGTCGAGGGCCACGCCCCGGGGCTCGACCAGGCCGTTCCGCCCGGCGTCCTGGCCCGGATGGGGGAACACGGCCAGCAGCCTCCCATGGGGCGAGAACCGCTGCACCCGCCGGCCCGCGTAATCGGCGGCCAGCACCGAGCCGTCGGGCAGCAGCTCCAGCTGGCGGGCGCCGTCGGCGAACTGGCCCGGAGCGGTGCCGCCCGAGCCGATCTGGCCGACGTGGGTGCCGTCGAGGGCGAACACGTCGATCTCGCCGGTCTGGGCGTCGGCGACGTAGAGGCGGTTGCGGGCCTCGTCCAGCAGCACGCCGCGGATGTCGCCCGGGAACACCGCACGGGATCCGATCGTGCGCAGCTCCGTGCCGTCGGGGGCGAAGACCCGCACGACGCCGCTGGTGGGGTTGGCGACGTACATCGTCCCGTCGGCGGCGACGTCGGCCGAGGTGACCCGGGCGAAGCCGCCGGGGCCGAACGCCGGGCCCGCGGTGGCGGTGTGGGTGGCGTCGTCCACGGTGACGAGCCGGACCGTGCCGCCGAACGCCTCGGGCACCACCAGCACGCCGTCGTTCCGCACGGCCAGCCAGGTGACGCCGAGGGGGACGTCGAAGTCGTAGAGGAACGTCCCGTCGGCGCGGTACTTGCGGACGTCCTTCGTCGCCGTGAGGGCGTCGGAGGTCATGGCCACGTAGACCGAGCCGTCCCGGGGATCCACGGCGGCGCCCGAGGCGAGGCCCCCGGCGGTGCCGGCCGGGTCCACGAAGTCGCCCAGGAACGTGCCGTCCGGCGAGTAGCGCCGCAGCCGGTTGGCGAGGTAGTCCCCCACCACCAGCTCGCCGCTGGTCGGGTTGTAGGCCAGGCCCCAGGGCGCGACCGCGGTGTGCGACGGTCCCGAGATGAACCGTTCGGCCACCGGCGCCTGCCACCCTGCCTGGGCGGTGGCAGGCGCCGGGAGCGCAGCGGCGGCGACCACCAGCACGGCCGCCGCGGCCACCGCTGGCCGCACACGTCGCATCGGTCCGTCGCCCACTCGCACTGCGCAGAACGCTAAGGGGGCGTCGTAGCGCCGAAATGGCCGCCGGGCGGCCGGCACATGGCCGCTGGGGGAACTCCCTGGCACGGCCGCCAGCCCGGGAGGGCGGCGACGCTACGTTGCCGCGGTGCCAGCCGGGGGACGCGTCACGTTCGTCGACATCGGGGCCATCGCCCTCGCCGTCGCGCTAGGCGTCGGCGCGTGGCGCTTCCATCCCGGCCAGGACGCCAGGGGCGCCCGCGACCGGCCCACGACGACAACGGAAGCCGACAGCGGAGACCCGGCCGCGGGCGACTCGACCACGACGGCCCCGGGCGATCCGGTGGCCCCGGGGGATCCGACCGCGACCACGGCCGCCGGCGATCCGACGGCGACGACGGCGGCCCCCGGGCCGGCCCCGGGCGCCGCGACGCCAGACCCCGCGACGTCGATCCCCGACGGCGAGGCCCCGGCGACGACGGCTCCGGCGAGCCCGGCGGGCCCTGGGTCGACGACCCCGACGACCGACCTGTCGTAACCCCCGGCCCGCCTCACCCGTTATAATAACGGCCACTCGATCGCGTTATAATAACGGCGACCGGGCAGAGGGTCCGACGACCGACCTGTCCTAGGACCGCCGTTATAATAACGGCGACTGGGGTGGAGGGCCCGAGGGAAGCCGTTATTATAACGGCGAACCCCGGCCCTACGGGCG
>DATBGF010000628.1:0-5147 GCA_036558145.1 Acidimicrobiales bacterium | reverse complement strand
GGGATCGGCGCGGGCCCGGTCGGGGCTGGAGTTGTAGAAGCGCAGGCAGAACTGGAAGAACGTGGCGCCGTCGGCGCGGGCGCGTGCTTCTTCGTCGCTCGGCGCGCACATGAACATGCTCACCAGCGCGATGTTCGGGTTGACGGGGTAGTCGCACAGGCGATCGAGGCCGGTGGTGATGGCGTTGTAGTAGGCGTGCACCCACGCCTCGGCCGCCTCGGCGCTCACGAACTGGAAGCCCAGCGCGCCGAGGCCCCGCCGGCCGGCGTACTCGATGGTCTCGATCTGGCTGCACGCGGTCCACAGCGGCGGGTGCGGCTTCTGGCGGGGCTTGGGCAGCACGTTGCGCAGCGGGAAGTCGAAGTGGGGGCCCTGGTACTCCACGCCGCCGTCGCCGAACATCGGGATGGCGCAGCGCACCGCGTCCTCCCAGATCTCCCGCTTGTCGCGGAAGCGCACGCCGAAGGGGTGGAGCTCGGTGATGCTGGCGCTCTCCCCCATCCCGAACTCGACCCGGCCGTTGGAGAGGAGGTCGAGGGCCGAGATGCGCTCCACCGCCTTGGCCGGGTGGTTGGTGGTGAGCTGCATGATCCCGTGGCCCAGCCGGATGCGGGACGTGCGCTGGCTGGCGGCCGCCAGGAACACCTCGGGCGCGGACGAGTGGCTGTACTCCTCGAGGAAGTGGTGCTCCACCACCCAGGCGTAGTCGTAGCCGAGCCGGTCGGCCAGCTCCAGCTCGTCCAGTGCGTCGTGGTAGAGCCGCCACTCACTGTCCGGCTCCCACGGGCGCGCCAGCTGCAACTCGTAGAACACCCCGAACTTCATGAGACCCCCCTGTCCCGCTGATCGTACGCCGCCGGGCAAATGGAGGAGCGACCCGCCGCCGCTGCCGGGACCAGTGGGCAGCGGGCCGCTCCCCGATCCGTCAGAGGTTGGTGAACAGCAGCCGGTTGGGCGTGGCCGGGATGCCGCGCCGCGCGCCGGTGCCCGAGATGTGGTTGGTCGTCGCCGCGTTCGTCAGCGTCGTGGCCACCTGGGCGGGCGTGAGGCCCGGCTGGGTCTGGAGCACCTTGGCGGCCGCCCCCGCACTGTGCGGGGAGGCCATCGAGGTGCCGCTGATCGTCATGGTGGCGGTGTTGCTCGTCGACCAGGCGCCCGGGATCTGGTTGCCCGGGGCGATGATGTCGACGCAGCTGCCGCGGTTGGAGAACGACGCCAGGGCGTCGTTGATCGTGCTGGCCGCCACCGTGATGGCGGCGGGGGCCCGGGCCGGCGAGGAGTTGCAGGCGTTGGCGCTGGAGTTGCCGGCGGCCACACTGAGGCTCACGCCGTCGTTGACGAGGCGACCGACGGCCTGGTCGAGCGCGGTGCTGGCGCCGCCGCCCAGGCTCATGTTGGCCACGGCGGGTTGGCCGGCCAGGTGGTTGCCCACCGCCCAGTCGATGCCCGAGATGACCCCGGAGGTGGTGCCGCTGCCGTTGCAGTCGAGCACGCGCACGGCGACGAGCCGAACGCCCTTGGCCACCCCGAACTGGTTGCCGCCGAGGGTGGACGAGACGTGGGTGCCGTGGCCGTTGCAGTCGTCCGCGGTGCCGCCGTCGACGGCGTCGAAGCCGGACACGGCCCGGCTGCCGGAGGCGCCGGCGAAGTCCCGGTGCGTGAAGCGGATGCCGGTGTCGATCACGTAGGCCCTCACGCCCGCACCGGTGGCGGTCCAGGTGTAGGTGGTCGACAGGGGCAGGTCCCGCTGGTCGATGCGGTCGAGGCCCCACGGCGCGCTCTGCTCGGTGGCCGCGACGGTGACGATGCCGTCGGGCTCGACCGACGCCACCTGGGGATCGGCCGCGACCGCCGCGGCCTGGGCAGCCGTCATCGGCGCGGCGTAGCCCTGCAGGGCGTTGGTGTACACCCGGCTGGGCGTGACCGCGGCCGCGCCCGAGGCGCTGAGCTGGCTCGTGGCCTCGGAGGCCACGTGCAGGTTCGCGCCGGGTCTCAGCGTCACGATGTAGGTGGTCGTCTGCTCGGATCCTGCTGCGGGTCGCGCCGACGCGGGCGCCGCGAACGCCACCAGGGCGACGGCGGCGGTGGCACACGCGACCCAACGAGCTGCCTTGGACATGCTCATCAGTCCCCCATGTTCACGAGGGAGCCGGGCGGTTGGCTCCCCGTACTTACCTACCATACGTGAACGTCAGGGCACGAGGAGTAACTTTTGTGGGCTTGGATCGGGCCCACGACCCGCGGTCGTAAGCTCGACGGGTCGTGACCCTGCGCGAGGCCTCCCCGTCCGAGCCGTGGATGTGCGACGCCGGCGAGGTCGCCGGCGCGCTCGGCACCGACGTCCGCAACGGGCTCGACGACGACGAGGCCACCGCCCGGCTGGCCCATTACGGCCCCAACCAGCTCCAGGCGTCCGAGCCGGTCCCCAAGTGGCGCCGGTTCCTGGAGCAGTTCGCCGACCCGCTGGTGTACCTGCTCATCGCGGCCGTGATCGTGTCGCTGGTGGCCTGGGCGCTCGAAGGTGCCCACGAGGTGCCATGGGACGCCGTCGTGATCGTGGTCATCATCGTGGCCAACGCGGTGCTCGGCTATGTGCAGGAGGCCCGGGCCGAGGAGGCGGTGGCCGCCCTGCAGCGCATGGCCGCGGCCTCGGCCGGCGTCGTGCGGGGCGGGCGGGAGCGGCGCGTCCCGGTGACCGACGTCGTGCCCGGTGACGTGCTCACCCTGGCCGAGGGCGACGCCGTGCCCGCCGACGCCCGCCTCACCGAGGCCGCCGCGCTCAAGGTGGCCGAGGCATCCCTCACCGGCGAGAGCGAGGCGGTGCTCAAGGACGCCACCACGCTGGCCGAGCCCGCCGGGCTGGGCGACCGGCTCGACATGGTCTTCAGCGGCACGGCGGTGGCGAGCGGCCGGGGCCGGGCCGTGGTCACCGCCACCGGCATGGACACCGAGATGGGCACCATCGCCCGGCTGCTCGGCAGCACGGAGGACGAGCCGACGCCGCTGCAGCGCGAGGTGGCCTACATCGGGCGCTACCTCGGGATCGCGGTGGTGATCATCGCCCTGGTGGTGATGGTGGGCATCTTCCTGACCTCCGACATCGAAGACGCGAGCGACGCGGTCGAGGTGCTGCTCGTCGGCGTGTCGCTGGCGGTGGCGGCCGTGCCCGAGGGCCTGCCCGCGGTGCTGTCGGTCGTGCTGGCGCTGGGCGTGCAGCGCATGGCCAAGCGCCAGGCCATCGTGAAGCGCCTGTCCTCGGTGGAGACGCTCGGCTCGGCCTCCGTCGTGTGCTCCGACAAGACCGGCACGCTGACCCGCAACGAGATGACGATCCTCAAGGTGGTCACGGCGTCGGGGGAGGTCGATCTGTCCGGCAGCGGCTACTCGCCCGAGGGCGAGGTGAGCCGGGACGGGCGGGCGCTCGGGTCCGATCCCGCCGACGAGGGCCTCGCGGACGAGGTCCGCTACGTGCTGGGCGGGGGCAGCCTGGCCAACGACGCCGTGCTCCAGCGGGAGGACGACCAGTGGAGCGTGCAGGGCGACCCCACCGAGGCCGCGTTCCTGGTCGCCGAGCGCAAGTTCGGCATCACCGAGGACCGCGAGGAGCGCTTCGAGCGGGTCGGCGAGATCCCCTTCACCTCCGAGCGCAAGCTCATGAGCACGTTCCAGGCCGACGCCGAGGCCGGCGGGCGGGTCGCGGTCGTGACCAAGGGAGCCCCGGACGTCCTGCTGGCGCGCTGCACCCACGAGCGGGTGGCGGGCGAGGTCCGGGCCCTGACCGCCGAGCGCCGCACCGCGGTGCTGGCCGACGTGGACCGCCTGGCGGCCGAGGCGCTGCGCACGCTGGCCGTCGCCTACCGGCGGCTGCCCGACGGGCACACGCCACCCGGCGGTCCGGAAGCCGAGGCCCTCGAGCACGAGCTGGTCTACGTCGGGGTCGCCGGGATCATCGACCCGCCGCGACCGGAGGCGGCGACGGCCATCGCCGAGGCCCACGCCGCGGGCGTGCGGGTGATCATGATCACCGGCGACCACCCCGTCACCGCGTCGCGCATCGCGGCCGACCTCGGGATCGTGGAGCCCGGCGCCCGCACGCTCAACGGCACCGAGCTGGAGGCGCTGGACGACGAGGGCTTCCGCCGGGCGGTGGCGGAGGTCTCCGTGTACGCCCGGGTCGCGCCCGAGCACAAGCTGCGCATCGTGGACGCCCTGCAGGACACGGGCGCCATCGTGGCGATGACCGGCGACGGTGTGAACGACTCCCCCGCGCTGCGCCGGGCCGACATCGGCGTGGCCATGGGCGTCACCGGCACCGACGTCACGAAGGAAGCGGCCGACATGATCCTGGCCGACGACAACTTCGCCACGATCGTCCACGCGGTGGAGGAAGGCCGGGCGATCTTCTCCAACATCCGCAAGTTCCTGCGCTACCTGCTGTCCTCCAACATCGGCGAGGTCATGACCATGTTCCTGGGGGTGGTCGGCGCCGGCGTCCTCGGCCTGACCGACACCGGGGAAGCGGTGGCCGTGCCCCTGCTGGCGACCCAGATCCTCTGGATCAACCTGCTGACCGACACGGCCCCCGCGCTGGCGATGGGCGTGGACCCGCCGCCCGACGACGTGATGTCCCGGCCGCCCCGGGGGCTGCACGACCGGATCATCGACCGGGAGATGCAGATCGACGTCGGCTTCATCGGACTGGTGATGGCCGTGGTCACGCTGGTCGCCCTCGACCTGCGCCTGCCCGGCGGGCTCATCCACGGCGGCGGCGACATCGTGGAGGCCCGCACCATGGCGTTCACGACGCTGGTGCTGGCCCAGCTGTTCAACGCCTTCAACGCCCGCTCCGGCCGGGTGAGCGCGTTCCACCACCTGTTCACGAACCCGCTGCTGTGGGGCGCCGTCGGGCTGTCGCTCGTGCTGCAGGTGGCCGTCGTGCACGTCGGCGCGCTCAACCACGCGTTCGACACCACGCCGCTGCCCGCCGCCGACTGGCTGATCGCCACCGCCCTGGCGAGCGTGGTCCTCTGGGCGGAGGAGCTGCGCAAGCTGGCCGGGCGCCTCCGCCGCGCCCGGGCCCGAGCCCGCAGCTAGCGGGCCGCGGCGCCGCGCCGGGTCGAGGGCAGGCGCTTGGCCCGCTTCACCTC
>DATBGF010000627.1:0-1643 GCA_036558145.1 Acidimicrobiales bacterium | reverse complement strand
CTTGACGATGGTGGCGCGCTGGCGCTGCACGGGGGGCAGGAAGCCGTACTCGCCCCGGGACGCCTCGGCCGCGTCGAGCCGTCCGACCACCCGCACGGCCGAGTTGGCCACGACCCGCCGCTCCACCTCGCTGGCGGTCTGCTGGGCGCCGATCAGGATGATCCCCAGCGAGCGGCCGCGCTCGGCCACGTCCAGCAGGATCTCCTTGATCGGGCTCGACCCTTCGCGGGGCGCGTACTTGTTGAGCTCGTCCAGCACCACGAACTGGAGCGGGCGGGCCTGGCCCGAGCGCTCCTTGCGCCGGAAGGCCTGGCCCAGCACGACGCCGACGACGAAGCGCTTGGCCCGGTCGTTGAGGTTGTGCATGTCGACCACGGTGACCTGGGCCCGCTCGAAGTCGACCTTGTGGGCGTCGGGCTTGGGGATGTCGGCCCGGATCAGGTGGCGCATGTGGGACCGGGACCCGTGCAGGCGGCGCAGGAAGGCGTTGATCGTGCCCGCGCCGATGGCCCGGCCGCCCCACTGGTCGAGGCCGTCGGGGTCGACCCTGGCTTCGATCAGCTCGACCAGGTCGTCGAAGGTGCGCACGACGTCCCCGTCGATGCTGACGGCCCCGTCGCCCACGGGCGCCGCGTCCCGGCGGAGGCGGGCGGTGACGTTGTGGACGACCATCGTGTACTGCTGGCGGTCGTCCTCGGCGTCGGCGAACAGGAACGGGAGCAGCTCCTCGGCGCAGAACTGCTCGAGGGTCCAGAAGAACGAGGTCACGTCCCGCTGGCGGGCGGCCACGTCGGGGCTGGCGTTGGGGTCGTCCCGCACCGGCGGGGCGAAGAACGCCACCGACCCGAACGGCCCCGACGGCAGGCCGAGCTTGGCGTAGCGGGCAGGCTGGTCGTCCTTCAGGTCGACGTTGGGGTGGTCGAGGAACAGCAGGTCCTCGCCCTTGACGTTGAAGATGAGCGCCTTGGTGTTGGCGGCCTCGGTCCCCAGCACGCCCGAGTGGAACAAGCTGTAGAGCAGGAAGGTGGCGTAGCTGGTCTTGGTGGCCACGCCGGAGACGCCACTGATGTTCACGTGGGCGCCCCGGGTCCCGTCGAGGAACTCGAGGTTGAGGTAGAACGGCTCGTCGTCCCGGGACAGGCCGGCGGGCAACTTCTGCCGCATCTCGGAGAACAACAGCGCATCGTCCCGCTCGGCCCCGGCGGCCTTGCGCACCTCCTCGCCCGGCAGCGGCGGCACGAACACCTCCGGCTCGAACCGGGTCGCCAGCACCTGCGCCGCCTCGGACACCTGCGCCGGCAACACCCCGTCGGCCACGAGGAACACGTCGGAGTCCAGCCGCGCCCCCTCGTGCGTGGCCCGCACCTGCGACACGATCCCCGAGATCCGCAACAGCTGCCCGTCGGGCAGCACCCGATCGACCACCACGACGTCGTCCAACTGCAGGTAGTGCCCCTCGCCCACTCCCACCCAGAAGTCGAGCGGCGTAGCCGGCTCGGTTCCGATGACCCGCCCAGCGGGAACCGTGCCGTCCATGTGATCCGACGTTACCGGCCGGGCTCGCCGTCCCCGAGGACCGGCTGCGGCGCCTGGCCTTCGACTTCGCGGTAGGCCTCGATCTCGACCCGCCCGAAGGTGCGGAT
>DATBGF010000626.1:0-11002 GCA_036558145.1 Acidimicrobiales bacterium | reverse complement strand
CGGGCGACAGCTTCCTGCCCCGCCAGCTCACCAAGCGCGGGCACCGGCTGGTGTTCTCCAACGGGATCATCGCCCTGGCCGCGGCGGCCGCCGTGCTGGTCGTGATCTCCAACGCGGCCGTCACCCGACTGATCCCCGTCTACGCCATCTCGGTCTTCACCGGCTTCACCATGTCGCAGTCGGGCATGACCAAGCACCACCTGCGCAAGCGGGAGAAGGGCTGGGTCCGGGGCATCCTGGCCAACGGCGTCGGCGCCATCCTGTCGGCGGCGATCGTGATCATCGTGGCCATCACCCGGTTCTCGGACGCCTGGGTGGTCCTGCCGATCATGCCGCTGGTCGTGATCATCCTGCTGCGGCTGAACCGCCAGTACGAGCGGGAACGGGTGGCGCTGGAGACCGACGTCCCGGCCGCTGCCACCGCCCCGATCCTGCGGCGGCACGTGGTGATGGTGTTCGTGGACCGGCTCGACCTGGCCGCGGCCCGGGCCATCCAGTACGCCCGCACGCTGACCCCCGACGAGCTGCGGGCCGTGCACTTCGTCGTGGACGACGAGGCCGGCCAGCGCCTGGCCGACGAGTGGCGGCGCCTCGGCCTGTCCCGGGTGCGCCTCGACATGGTCGCCTGCCCGGACCGGCGGCTGACGCAGGCCGCGGTCGAGCACGTGGCCTACGAGCTGTCCGACGGCGAGACCGAGGTCTCGGTGCTGCTGCCCGATCGCAAGTACAACGGCCTGTGGCACCGCATCCTGCACGACCGCACGGCCGAGTCCATCCTGGAGCAGGTCTCCAAGCTGCCCCACGCCAACGTCACCACGGTGCCGTTCCACCTCGACGCCTGGATGTCCGACGACGTGGTCGAGCTCGTGCCGCCCCAGAACCGGGGCCGGCTCACGACCAAGGCCAAGAAGGCGGACCGCCCACCCCGCTCCGACACGTCCAGCCTCACGCCCATCGGCGACGTCCGCTGGCGTGACATGGTCCGCGTCAAGGGCCAGATCCGCTCGGTCCGGGTCGCCCCCCAGCGCGACGCCCCGGTGTTCGAGTGCGTGATCGACGACGGCAGCGGCACGATCCTCGCCGTGTTCCTCGGCCGCCGCGACGTGGCCGGCCTCAAGGTCGGCACCCGGGTCGAGATCACGGGCACGGCCGGCGTCCACCAGAACCGCCTGGCCATCCTCAACCCCAACTACCGGCTGCTCACCTCAGACTGAGGCGCGGGCGGCGCCGGCGGGGCCCTGGTAGACCGCGTAGGCGATGTACGGGCGGAAGCCCATCTCCACGTTGATGGCCAGCATGTGGGGGTTGGACTCGGCGTTGTAGGTCTGGACCGCCTGGATGCCGGGAGCGTGGTCGCGGGCCCGACGGAGGTTGGCCGCCTTGAGCCAGCGGCCGAGGCGGTGGCCGCGGTGGGCGGCGATCACGCCGGTGTCGGCCTGCTCGGCCACCTGGGGAAGGTCGGGCCGCACGACGATCTGGCTGACGCCGGCAGGGTCGCCGTCGGGGCCCAGGGCCAGGGTGGTGACGATGTTGCCGCCCTTGGCGGTCCAGAAGCGCTCACGCCGCAGCAGGCGCTCGACCGTCAGCGGCTGGGGGTACCAGTCGAGGTCGTCGAGAGGGGCGTCGACCATGGCATCGAGCGCCCGGGCCAGCGGCTCGGCCCACTCGTCGGGGCAGACGCCGACCCAGCCCTCCAGCCGGTAGCCCGCGGCGTAGGTGGGCCCCTCGTCGATCCAGGCCTGCTGCTGGGCGTCGTCGACGTCGGCGACGAGCAGGCGGCTGCAGCGCTCGTCCTGGCGGTGGGACAGGCCCAGCGCCCGGCAGAACGCGGCGCCCGTCTCGTCACGGGCCGCGCCCAGCACCGACGTGCCGCCCTGCTCGATCAGCGCGTCGAGCGCCACCCGGGCCAGCGCCCGGCCCACGCCCCGGCGGCGGTGCTCGGGCAGGGTCATGACGAACAGCTCGAGCGTCGCCTCGTTGGTGCCGTCGCGCTCCTGCTCGATCCAGGCGGCGCCCACCGGCTCACCGGCCTGGGTGGCCAGCCAGGACCGGTGGAACAGGTCGGGCGGGGCCTCGAACAGCTCGACCGCGATCTCGGACGCGGGCGTGACGGGGTCGCCGGGGTCGCGCTCGGCATCCTCGGCCTGCCACACGTGCACGAAGGCGTCGAAGTCGGGGGAGCCGGCGCCGGTCACCTCGACGACGTGGGTCTCGGTGGCGGTGGTCGCCATGCGCACCGGGATAGTCCCGACCTGCGACGGGGGGCGAACGATTAACGGGGCGGGCAGACTGCGGGCGTGACTGCCGCGCTCGTCGCCGACCTGGTCGCCGCGCTCGGCCCGGACCGCGTGCGGACCGGGGCGGTCGAGCTGGGCCTCTACGGGCGCGACGCCTCGGTGCTGGCGGGCGAGGCCGCGGTGGCGTGCTTCCCGCTCGACGGGGACGAGGTCGCCGCCGCGGTGCGGATCGCCCGGCGCCACGGCCGGCCGTTCGTGGCCCGGGGCTCGGGGACCGGGCTGGCCGGCGGGGCGGTCCCCGTGGGCGATCCCGTCGTCATCGTCACCACCAAGATGGACCGCATCCTGGAGGTCGACCCGGTCGAGCGGGTCGCCTGGGTCCAGCCCGGGGTCATCAACCTGGACCTGACCCGGGCCCTGGCGCCCCACGGGCTGCACTTCGCCCCGGATCCGTCCAGCCAGCAGGCCTGCACCATCGGCGGCAACGTCGCCAACAACTCGGGCGGGCCCCACTGCCTCGCCTACGGGGTGACGAGCGCCCACATCCTGGCCGTCGAGGTGGTCCTGCCCGATGGTACGACCACGGTGCTGGGCGGCCTCGACGCCGAGCCCGCCGGCCTCGACCTGCGGGGCGTGTTCGTGGGCAGCGAGGGCACGCTCGGCATCGCCACCCGCATCGCCGTGCGGCTCACGCCGAACCCGCCCGCGGTGGCCACGCTGCTGCTCGACTTCACGACCGTGGCCGACGCGGCCGAGACGGTGAGCGGCATCATCGCCGGGGGCCTGCTGCCCGCGGCGCTGGAGATGATGGACCAGCGCATCACCGAGGCGGCCGAGGCGTTCGCCCACGCCGGCTACCCCACCGACGCGGCCGCCGTGCTGCTCGTGGAGCTGGACGGCCTGCCCGCGGGCGTCGCCGCCGCCGTCGAGCGGGTCGGCGAGATCGGCCGGGCCCGCGGCGCGCGCGACGTCCGGGTGGCGGCCGACGACGCCGAGCGGGCGCTGCTGTGGAAGGGCCGCAAGTCGGCGTTCGGAGCGGTGGCCCGGGTCGCCCCCAACTACTACCTGCACGACACGGTGGTCCCCCGCACCCGGCTGGTCGAGGTCCTGGCCGAGGTGTACCTCATCGCCGAGCGCCACGACCTCGGGGTCATGAACGTCTTCCACGCGGGCGACGGCAACCTGCATCCCCTGCTCCTGTTCGACGCCCGCCAACCCGGGGTCATGGACCGGGTCCACGCCGCGGGCGAGGAGATCGTGCGGGTCTCCATCGAGGCGGGCGGGGTGCTGTCGGGCGAGCACGGCATCGGGCTGGAGAAGCGGGACCTCATGCCCCTGCTCTTCGGCCCGGACGACCTCGACGCCCAGGCCCGCCTGCGGGAGGCGTTCGACCCCGACAACGTGGCCAACCCCACCAAGGTCCTCCCCGCCGGCTCCCGCTGCGGCGACCTGCAGGCGGTGCCCGAGGGCGTGTGGGTGTGACCGCGGTCGACCGGTTCGCGGCCGAGGTCGGCCCGCCCGAGGCGGGGCCGGTCGTGGCGGTGGGCGGCCGCACCCAGTGGGACGTGGGCACGGTGGACCCCGACGCCGTCGCCGCGGCCCGCCCGGTGAGCGCGCCGTCGGGCGTGGTGGCGGTCGAGGCGGCGGACATGACCGTGCGGGCCGGGGCGGGCACGCTCGTGTCCGACCTGGACGCGGCGCTGGCCGAGGTGGGCCAGGCGGTGGCGCTGCCGGACTGGCCGGGCGCGACGGTGGGCGGGGTCCTGGCGGTGGGCCACAGCGGGCGCCGCCGGCTGGGCTGGGGCCCGGTGCGGGACACGGTGCTGGAGGTCCGCTACGTGTCCGCCGAGGGCACGGTGATCAAGGCGGGCGGGCCTACGGTCAAGAACGTGTCCGGGTTCGACCTGTGCCGCCTGCTGGTCGGCTCGCTGGGCACCCTGGGCCTGCTGGCCGAGGTCGTGCTGCGCACCCGGCCGCTCCCCCCTGTGGCGCGCTGGCTGGCGGGCGAGGCAGACCCGTTCGCCCTGCTCCACTCCCTGTACCGGCCGTCGTCGCTGCTGTGGGACGGGACGACCACGTGGGTGCTGCTGGAGGGCCATCCCGACGACGTCGAGGCCCAGGCCCGGGTGTGCGAGGGCCTGGCTCCCGTGGCGGCGGGGCCGGCGCTGCCGCCGCATCGCTGGTCCCTGCGCCCCTCGGCCCTGCCCGCGCTGCCGGGCGACGGGCACGGGCCGTTCGTGGCCGAGGTGGGCGTGGGCGTGGTCCACCGGGACGTCCCCGCCCCCGCCCGCGAGGTGGACCCCCCGGTGGCGGCCCTCCACGCCCGGATCAAGGCGCTGTTCGACCCGACGGGCCGGCTGGCCCCGGGCCGGGACCCGCTGGCGGGAGCGGGGGCGGTGGCCTGATGGACCTCGGCATCCGGGACGACGAGCTGGCCACCTGCGTGGCCTGCGGCCTGTGCCTGCCCCACTGCCCGACCTACCGGGTGACGGGCGAGGAGGCCCTGTCGCCCCGCGGCCGGGTGGCGGTCATGCGCCAGGTCCAGTGGGACGGCGCCGCTCCCGATGCCTAGTTCGCCCGCTCGCTGGAGACCTGCGTGCAGTGCCGCGGCTGCGAGACGGCCTGCCCGTCCGGTGTCCCGTTCGGCCACCTCATCGAGCCCGCCCGCCAGACCCTGGCCGAGGGCGAGCCCGGCCGCCGGCCCCCGTGGCCCCTCCGCCTGGCGGTGCGCACGCTGCGCTGGCACGGCCTGGTCCTGGCCGGCTCGTCGCTGCTCGCCGCGGCCCAGCGCCTGCGCCTGCTGCCCGCCCGGCTGTCCCGCCGCCTGGGCCTTCCGTCCCGCCTGCCGCTGCGGCGGCCCCGGCTCCGCCCGTCGGGCGGCGACGTCTGGCTGTTCACCGGCTGCGTGATGGACGCCTGGATGCGCGACGTCCACGCCGACGTCCAGCGGGTGGTCGAGGCGACGGGCACGAGCGTCGCCCTCCCACCTCCCGCTGCCGCCTGCTGCGGCGCCCTCGCCCTCCACGCGGGGATGGGGACGGAGGCCCGAGCCGCCGCCCGCCGCACCATCGCCGCCCTGCCCGGCGACGCCCCGATCCTGGTGGACTCGGCCGGCTGCGGCGCCATGCTCAAGGACTACGGCCACCTCCTGGGCACCCCCGAGGCGGAGACGTTCTCCGCCCGGGTCCGGGACATCCACGAGTGGCTGGCCGACCGCATGCCCTCGCTACCCGACATCGCGATCCCCGCGGGCGAGCGCCCCGTGGTCGCGATCCAGGACCCGTGCCACCTCCGCCACGTCCAACGCGCCCACGCCGCGGTCCGCACTGTCCTCTCCCCCGTCGCCACCCTGGCCGAACTGGACGACGACGGCCTGTGCTGCGGCGCGGGCGGCGCCTACGCCGCGGTCCAACCGGGCCTGGCGTCCGCCATCCGCGCCCGCAAGCTGGCCGCCATCGCCCGCGCCGGCAACCCGCTGGTCGCCTCCGCCAACCCCGGCTGCGCCCTACACCTCGCCGCCGCGGGCGTCGACGTCGTCCACCCCTGCACCCTCCTCGCCCGCGCCCTCGACGGGGTATCCTTACTTTGATGGCAGAAGTAAAGAAACGAGGCGCACAGCGGCGACGGGGCACGGCGCGGATCAGCGCCAAGCACCAGATCACGATCCCGGTCGATGCGCTGCGCGCTGCCGGGCTGGGCGTGGGTGAGCGGGTCGTGGCCCGTGCGGACGGGCCGGGGCGTGTGGTGCTCGAACGCGAGGCCGACGTCCTGGGGGCGTTCGCCGGACGGCTCACCGGTGCTTACGCTCCGGATGAGCTCGATCGCCTGCGCGACGAGTGGGACTGACCGTCCTCGACGCGGGCGTGCTCATCGCGGTGCTGGACGGCAACGACCTCCACCACGACGCGGCGCGGCACGCTCTGTCCGCTGCGCTCGACGGTAACGACCAACTGGCGGTCCCGGCTTCAGCTCTGGCCGAGACGCTCGTCGGCGCGGCGAGACGAGGCGACGACGCAATCGCCGTCGTCAATGAGTTCGTGCGGAGACTGCCCGCGACCGTGGTCCCGGTCGACGAGCCGATGGCGGTCGCCGCCGCCCGCCTCCGGGCCCGGCACGGGGGAAGGCTGAAGCTGCCGGACGCGCTGGTCGTCGCCACGGCTCAGGTCCTCGACGCGGAGCGGCTGCTGACCACCGACCGGGGATGGCCGGCGCGCCGGTCACTCGGACTGCGAGCCCAGGTCGTCAGGGTTTGAGCCCGGGCGGCCGGAGGTCAGGTCGTCGGGGACCGCAGGGAGGACATCGGACAGGTAGGACGCCGCGGCCTCGGCGGTGCCGACCTCGCGGCCGGCGCGCTCGGAGAGGAACCAGCGGTGCTCCAGGACCTCGTGGAACACCTCGACCGGGTCGAGCTTGCCGGCCAGGTCCGCGGGGATGGCGTGGACGACGGGGTCGAACACCTCGGCCAGCCAGCGATTGGCCGCCACGACCTCGGGGATCGGGGCGCCGGCCGACGATTCCAGCCAGGCCCGGAACGAGGCGAGGTCGTTGAGCAGGCGCCGGGCCTGGTTCTCCTGGGCCACCAGGCCGGTGCGCCGGTGGAGCAGGGCGCGGTGGTGGCCGGGCTCCCGCACGCTGGTGGTGACCCGCAGCCGGGTGCCACCGTCCGCCGGGCCGTCCACCAGCTCGACCTCGTCCACGTCGAAGCCGAGGGCGTTGAGCCGGGCGATCCGCTCGATCACCCGCGTGCGCTCCTCGCCCGGGGCCACGTCCCACTCGCCGGTCAGCTCGTCCCAGAGCGCGTGGTAGCGGGCGGTGAGGTCGGCGGGCACGCCCAGCGGGTCGACGTCGGTCGCCAGCAGGCCGCCGGCCTCCAGGTCGAGCAGCTCGCCCGCGATCTTCTCGCCCGCCACCTCCAGGTCCATCTCCCGCTGCCCGTCGCTGAGCGAGGGGTGCAGCTCGGACGTCTCGACGTCGACCACGTAGGCGGCGAGCGCGCCCGCGTCCAGGCGGAACAGCGTGTTGGACAGCGAGCAGTCGCCCCAGAAGAACCCGCTCAGGTGCAGCCGGGCCAGCAGCTCGACCAGGGCGTCGATGAGCCGGGCCCGGGGATGGAGCCCACGCGGCTGGCTGAACAGGGCCCGGTAGGTGGTCGAGAACTCCAGGTAGCGGGTGACCAGCGCGGCGTCCACGTCCGGGCCGCGGGCGACCGCGATGCCGAGCACCTCCACCGCGGGGATGCCGAGGTCGGCCAGGCGCCGCAGCAGCCGGTACTCGCGGCGGGCCAGGTGCTCCGGCAGCTGCTTGACCACCCACAGCGTCCCGCCCTCGGACACGAACCGCACGACATGGCGGTGCAGCCCCGCGTTGCGGGGCGTCACGAGCCGCGGGTCGTGCCAGTCCTCCAGTGGCGTCGTCCACGGCAGGGTCAGCAGGCCCGCGCTCTCCGGGGCGGGTGGGGCGAAGACGAAGCGCATGGCCGAACAGCACCGTCCGGCCGGAAGGCTACGCCACCGAGCGGTCCTCGGCCGCCGGGTCGCGCAGGTCGAAGACCCGGTAGGCGTGGCCGATGACCTGCTGGGCCACGTTGCGGACCCGGACGCCGCCCGGGGTCACGCCCCGCTCGCTGCCCTTGTGGGCGTGGCCGTGGACGACCAGGTCGGCCCCGGCGGTGTCGATGGCCTCGGCCAGCAGGTGGCTGCCGAGGAACGGGTAGATCTCCAGGCGCTCGCCCCGCAGGGTGGCCTCCACCGGCGAGTAGTGCAGCAGCGCCACCACCCGGTCGGCCCGTTCGCGCACGGCCACCAGCGCGTTGTGCAGCCGGGCGGCCTCGGCCCGGGTCTCGGCGATGAACGCCTTCATGGCCGGCTCGCCGAAGTAGCTGGCGCACGCGCCGGCGAACCCGCCACCGAAGCCCTTGGTGCCGGCGATGCCGACCACCGTGCCGCCCGCCTCGACCGTCGTCGACGTGCCGTCGAGGACCGTCACCCCACCGCGCTCGAGGATCCGGACCACCTCGGCCGCCTCGTCCGCGTGGAAGTCGTGGTTGCCCAGCACGGCCACCACCGGGATGGTCACCGCCGCCAGCTCGTCGGCCACGAGCCGAGCCTCCGCCGCGGTGCCGCAACGCGTGAGGTCACCCGCCAGGAGCAGGACGTCGGCGCGCTCGTTGACGTGCTCCAGGCCGTGGGCCACGTTGCCCACCGAGTCCACGCCCACGTGGATGTCGCCGACCGCGGCGATGCGCGTCATGCCAGCTCCTCCACCGGTCCACCCTCGTCGGTCGACACCACGGCCAGCTCGTTGACCACGTCGTAGCCCGGCGCGACCTCGGCCACGACCTGGCCGATGGCGCGGCGCTGCGCGTCGGTGGACACGGTGCCGGTCAGGACGACCCGCTGGTCGGGACCGGCCACGGCGATGTCGACGCCGAGCTCCCGGGAGCGGTCGTCGGCCGCCAGGGCGTCCTGGATGTGGCCGATCAGGTAGTCCGGCGGCAGCGGGGTGTCGGCGCTCACGACGTCAGGGTCCCGCCCGGCGCGGGCCGCGGGTGGACCACCTGGAACAGGTCCTCGATGACCTCGGCGGGCACAGCCAGGTCCGTCGACTCCGCGTACAGCAGCAGGCTCAGCAGCCGCCGGGGCCCGGCCAGGCGGGCCCGGCCCAGCAGGTAGGCCCAGTCGAGCTCGGTGCGGCCGATGACCGCGAGCGCGTCGTACCAGTGGTGCGGGCTGTGCTCAGCCGCGGCCAGCGCCTTGATGACCACCAGGTCCTCGGGCGACAGCAGGGGTGCGGTCACCCCCAGGTACTCCCGCTCGCTGCCCCGGGCCAGCATCTCGTCGTCGAGGTACAGGTCGCCGCTGGAGCGGAAGATGACGTCCACCAGCACGCCGTGCTTCCACGCCTTGTACAGCCAGGACGGATCCTTGACCTTGGTGTCGAACCCGGCGGCGGCCAGCGCCTCGAGGGCGTGGCCGGCCGCGTCGGGCCGGACGAACACGTCGATGTCGTCGGTCATGCGGGGCCGGGCGAACGTCGCCGCGCTCATCCCGCCGATGAGGAGGAAGGCGATCTCGGCCTCGCGCAGCACCGAGATGACCTCTTCGAGCGCCTTGCGGATGTCCGCATCGGTGGGCTCCTCGCCCACGCGGTAGTGAGATCCCATGACCCACCAAGTGTTCCCCGCGCCTACCGGGGCCAACCCCGGCCGGCCGCCTAGCCGTAGGCGGCGAAGAAGTCGCCCAGGTCGCTCACCATCTCGTCGAACGACGCCGCGGCGAACAGGACGGGCTGGTAGCGGGTGATGTCGTAGTCGAGCGTCCCCATCTGCTCCAGGTCCCAGGGGCGGATCTCGGCCGAGCGGAACTCCTCGATCTCGCCGTAGGACGAGAGCAGCCCGGCGCCGTAGGCCCGCAGCTCGCCGTCCTCCCACACCACGCCGAACTCCAGCGTGAACCAGAACACCCGGGAGAAGCGCTCCAGCGCCTCGTCGCGGTCCGCGGCCCGCAGGGACGCCTGGCCGGCCAGCTCGTAGAGGTCGGCGAACACCGGGTTCCCGAGCATGTTGGCGTGCCCGATGATCTCGTGCACGATGTCGGGCTCGGGTGTGTAGAACGGCACCGAGTGGTGGCGGATGTACTGCGTCGACAGGAACGTCCGCTGGGCCAGGGCGCCGTAGAACTGCCGGGTGGGGACCAGGCCGGGGACCGGCTCGATGTGGAAGCCCGTCAGCCCGTGGACCCGCTCGTCCACCTCCCGCAGCTGGGGGACCCGCTCGGTGGGCAGGGTCACGGCCCGGGCACCCTCGCGGTAGGCCCGGCAGGCGTAGCGCTCGTGCTTGCGGCGCAGCTCGTGGGACACGACGCGCCACACCTCGTCCTCTTCCGGCGTGTACTCGACGTCGGCGATGGGGTCGCCGCGGTGGTGGGCCCGGCCCACCTCGGCGATCGCCGCGCGCCGGTCCCGGTAGGCGGGATCGGTGAATCCGGGGTGGTCCTCCGGCAGCTCGAACGCCGCCACTCGGTCGGTCTGGGCGCGCGTCATGCGCCCATCGTCTACCCGCTGACCAGGGTGTTCAAAGCAGTAGGAAAATGCCAGACATATCGGACGCGGGTCCGCTAGGATCTAGACAAATTGGTGGGGGAGAAGCAGGGGTCCTGCGCTATGTCTGATCGAACGCATCGTGTCTGAGCCCCGGGAGCTCGATGACGTCGACCGCGGCATCCTGGCCGCGCTGATGGACGACGGCCGGCTCTCGGTCAACGAGCTGGCGCACCGGGTCGGCGTGTCCCGGGCCACAGCGTACGCCCGGCTCGACCGGCTGCGGGGCGACGGCGTGATCACCGGCTTCACCGCCACCGTCGACCCCGCCCGGGCCGGCCTCGGCGTCGCCGCGCTGATCCTCGTGAACGTGGAGCAGAACGAGTGGCGGTCCGCCCGCGACGAGCTGATGAACCTGCCCGGGGTCGAGTACCTGGCCTTCACGAGCGGTGGGTTCGACATGGTGGCGCTGGTGCGGGTGCCGTCGATCGAGGCGCTGCGGGACGTGGTGCTCGACCACCTGCACGGCGCCACCCACGTCCGCTCGACCCAGACCGTGTTCGTGCTGGACGAGCAGCGCCGCCCCGTCCCGGTGCCCTGAGGCCGCCCCGTCAGGCCGCGAAGTCCTGGGTCCAGGTCCAGGCGTTCCGGTTCAGGCCGACGCCGATGAAGTTGAAGGCGCAGTTCTCGATGTTCTTGCGGTGGCCCTCCGACTCCATCCACGCCTG
>DATBGF010000625.1:0-3269 GCA_036558145.1 Acidimicrobiales bacterium | reverse complement strand
TGCTGATGCTGGACCTGTCGCTGTCCATGCCCATGCGGGACAACTTCCTGGCCGCCAAGAAGGTGGCCATGGCCCTGCACTCGCTGATCTCGATGCAGTTCCCCCGCGACTACCTCGGCCTGGTCGGCTTCTCCGAAGTGGCCCAGGAGATCCGCCCGCAGGACCTGCCCGAGGTGTCGTGGGACTTCGTCTACGGCACCAACATGCAGCACGCGTTCCAGATCAGCCGGCGCCTGCTGGCCCGCCAGCCCGGCACCAAGCAGATCATCATGATCACCGACGGCGAGCCCACGGCCCACTTCGAGCCGGGCATGCCCGAGCCGTTTTTCGCCTACCCGCCGGTGCGGGAGACGGTCGACGCGACGCTGCGCGAGGTGGTCCGCTGCACCCGCGAGAACATCCGCATCAACACGTTCATGCTCGACCCCAACGGCCACCTGCGCACGTTCGTGGAGAAGCTGACCCGCCTCAACCAGGGCCGCGCCTTCTTCACCTCACCCGAGACGCTGGGGGACTACGTCCTGGTCGACTTCATCGAGCAGAAGCGGGAGCTGCGCCGCAGCGGCGGCCGCCGCCGCACGGCCTGACGCTGCATCGCCCTAGGGAACGGTCGTCTCGTCGGTGACCGTGGTGGTCGGTTCCTCGGTCGTGGTGGTCGGTTCCTCGGTCGTGGACGTCGTCGTCGTGTCCTCGGTCGTCGTCGTGGTGCCCTGGGTGGTGGTCGTCGTGCTCGCCGGCCGGGAGGTCGTGGTTGTCGTGGGCAGGCTGACGCTCGTGGGGGTGCCGGTCACCCGCACGACGACCTGGCCGTTGTTGTTGACCGTCGTGCCCGGGGGCAGGTCGACGATCACCGGCTCGCCCGACCGCGGATCGATGATGCGGGCCCGCCGGGGCTCCGGGCGCACGACGTCGCCGCTGGGAGCGAAGGAGACCGGGGTGGCCGGCTGGCTGGGCGGCAGGTCGACGGGCCGGCCGTCGCCGTCGGTGGGCCCGGGGTTCCCGGGGCCGAACTGGTTGGCGAGCGAGCCGGTCGTGTCCGTGCCCGGCCACGCGCTCACGGCTGCCAGGCCGGCCAGCAGCAGCGCGCCGGCCAGCGCCACGCCGATCACGGCCGGCGTCCGGCGACGCCGCTCGTCGCCGGCCGGCGCCAGCGGCACCGGCTCGATGGCGGTCGATGGGCTGCCCTCGCTCTCGCCCTCAGCGGGCGGGACCTGCTGCCACCGGGCGACCGCTCGACCGCCCGACGGCGGGCCCCACAGGGGGACGTGCGCCACGTCCGAGCGATTGCCCGCTTCGGAAGAGCCGAGCCCGGATGCGGAGTACGCGCCGGTCCCCGTGCCGGCGACGCCCGGGCTGGGCTCGTCGGCTACGACGATGGCGGACTCCTCGGCCAGGACGGTCGCCTCGATGACGCCGGGCGCGGTGGCAGGGCCCGGCGCACCGGCCCGGCCCTCCTCCCACAGCTCGTCGTCCCCCAGCGGCATCGAAGCAATGATGCAGGTCCGGGCGCCCGCGCGCCAGCCCCCCTGCAGGGTGAGTCCTCACTCACGCGAGCCGTTCGCGATAGATCGCCAGGCCTTCGTGGTCGAAGGCCACGAGCGTGATCTCATCGACTGCGGTCGGGGTCGCGCGCAGGGTGTCAATGGCGATGGCGGCCGCCTCCTGCCGGGGGTAGCCGTAGAGCCCGGTCGAGATGGCAGGGAAGGCGACGGTGGTCGCGCCGAGCTCGTCCGCCACCTCGAGGCTGCGGCGGTAGCACGATGCGAGCACGGCCGGCTCGCCCCGCCCGCCGCCGTGCCACACCGGGCCCACGGTGTGGATCACCCAGCGGGCCGGGAGCCCGTGCCCACCGGTGGCCTTGGCGTCACCGGCGTCGCAGCCGCCGAGGCCGCGGCACTCGGCCAGGAGGCCCGGGCCGGCCGCCCGGTGGATGGCGCCGTCGACCCCGCCCCCGCCCAGCAGGCTGGCGTTCGCCGCGTTCACGATGGCGTCGACGGCCAGCCGCGTGATGTCCGCCCGCACGGCGACCAGGGACGGACCGGCGCTCGCCACGCCCGCTGAGCCTAGGTCCCCGATCGGTCCTTGACCCCGGACCGGGGTACGGGTCGTAGCGTTCAGGTATGGGCTCCCTGACCCTGGGGGCGCTGGCCCGGGCGGCCGGCGTCAACCCCGAGACGATCCGCTACTACGAGCGGCGGGGCCTGCTGCCCGAGCCCCCGCGCACGCCTGCCGGCTACCGCCAGTACGGGACGGAGGACGCCGACCGGGTGGCGCTGATCCTGCGGGCCAAGGACCTCGGCTTCACCCTGGCCGAGATCGGCGAGCTCCTCGACGGCGGCGGCACCGCGGCGGAGGTGCTCGCCGCCGCCCGCCACCGGCTGGCCGGCCTGGACGAGCAGGCGGTCCAGCTCGAGCGCCGGCGCGCCCGGCTGCGGCTGCTCCTGCGGGCCTGCGAGGCGGGCGAGGACGGCTGCATCAGCCTCGACATCGACCAACCCTTGGCGAAAGTGACGGAGCCATGACCACCACCCTCCTGCCCGACGTGACCGACCGGACCTTCGACGAGACCCTGGCGGCCAGCGACCTGCCGGTCCTCGTCGACTTCTGGGCCACATGGTGCGGTCCCTGCACGATGATCGAGCCGATCCTGTCCGACCTGGCCGGGCAGTGGTCCGACCGCCTGCGGATCGTGCGGATCGACGTCGACGCCAACCCCGACGTGACCCGGCGCTACGGCGTGATGAGCATGCCCACGCTGATGCTGTTCCGGGAAGGTGAGCCGGTCCTCCGCATGATCGGCGCCCGGGGCCGCCAGCACCTCATGGCGGAGCTGGACGAGGTCCTGTAGCGCACATCGGGCTCGCCCCGCCCGGCCACGGTGGTCTCCGGTCGTCCCCGGCTGTCCACGGAAACGGTGCCCTTCCCCTTGCGCCCGGCTCGCAACTGGGGAAGAATCCCATCAATGTAATTACACGTGTGGAATCTCGGGTGGATGGTTCACCCCGAATCATCCGATCACCCGAGCCACACGGACCGATGGCGAAGCACCGGGAAGGGGGCCAGAGATGAAACTCCCCGTGGCCACAGATCCCGACGACCGCACCTGGCAGGACTACGCCAACTGCCTCGGCGTCGACCCCGACCTCTTCTTTCCCGAGCGTGGGGCATCCACCCGCGAGGCCAAAGAGGTGTGCCGAGGGTGCATCGTCCGGGCCCAGTGCCTCGAGTACGCGCTCGTGAACAGCGAGAAGTTCGGCATCTGGGGCGGA
>DATBGF010000624.1:0-14899 GCA_036558145.1 Acidimicrobiales bacterium | reverse complement strand
CGCGGGCCCTCCAGGACCTCGCCGGCCCGCTCGCCCAGCTTGCCGGCCGCCTGGGCCAGGACGTCCTTCGCCAGGTAGAGGTGGACGTCCCAGCCGCGGGCCTGGGCGGCCTCGGAAAGCACCTGGCGGTACATGACGGCGTCGGCGCGGGCCTCGTAGGGCGAGCGCCGCTGCACGGCGATGTCCTCGGGGAAGTCCGGCGGCCAGGTCCGCATCGAGATCGAGACGACCGGCCCGGGGAGGTCGGCCGCGAGCGCGTCCAGGGCCGCCGACGTCGCCCGGGCCACCGACGCCCGCACCTCGGCGACCAGCGCGGCCGTGCCGGCGACGTCCAGCCGCCCCCGGTCGTAGTGGATCGGGGCCGGCGTGACGCCCGGCTCGACCAGCTCGATCCGCCGGCGGTCCACGACCTCGTGGTCGTCCGACGCCGTCACCGCCACCGCCCAGCCGAAGTGATCGGCGATCCCCACACGCATGTCTCCCAGTATCCCCGCCGACCTCGGGCCGTGCGGCGGGACCTACGACCCTGGCCGGCCGCGACGGCGACTGCGTAGGTTCGGCCCCATGAGCGAGCAGGCTCGGGACTGGTTCGACTGGAACGGCCGCCGCCTCGCCTACGAGGCGTACGGAGAGGGCGACCGCGCCGTCGTGCTGCTCCACGGCCTGCTGATGGACGCCCGGATCAACCGGGGGCTGGCCCGTGAGCTCGCCGCTGGTGGGCACCGGGTCGTGCTGCTCGACCTGCTCGGGCACGGCGCGAGCGACAAGCCCGACCACGCCGCCGAGTACCGGATCGACGTCTACGCGGACCAGGTCCTCGCCCTGCTGGACCACCTGGGCCTCGACCGGGCGGTGGTCGGCGGGCTGTCGCTCGGGGCCAACGTGTCGTTGCACCTCGCGGCCCACCATCCCGAGCGGGTGCTGGGCCTGGTGCTGGAGATGCCGGTCCTGGAGCGGGCCGTGCCCGCGGCGGCGCTCGCGTTCGTGCCCGCCCTGCTGGCCGTGCACTACGCGCAGCCGGTCGCCCGGGTCGTGAGCCGCCTGGTGGCCCGCGCCGGCCGCGGCCTGCCCGATCTCCTCGCCGGAGCGCTGGCGCCGCTGGCCTCGCCGCCGGAGGCCACGACCGCGGTGCTGCACGGGATCCTGGTCGGGCCCACGGTGCCCACCACCGAGGAGCGCCGCAGCGTCCGGGCCCCGGCGCTGGTCCTCGGCCACCACGCCGACCTCATCCACCCGTTCGACGACGCGGCGGCCCTCGTCCGCCTGCTGCCCCGGGGCCGTCTCGTGCAGGCGAGCAGCATCATCGAGCTGCGGCTGCGCCCGCGCCGGCTGACGGCCGAGATCGCGCAGTTCCTGGCGGAGGTGTGGGGCCCGGAGGCCGGTGCCGCGGGATCGGCGGCCTAGGGCCGCGGGTCCCCGACCACCGCCTGCACCGTCACCGTCGCGCCCGCGGGCGCGGGCGGGACCAGGGTGCCCTCGACGCGCCGGCCGTCCACGACGAGGTGCGCCACGCGGCCGCATCCGCCCGCCGGCTTGTCCACGGTGATGTCGTAGGTCGCCCCGCGGAACCGGCGGCTGGCCCGGAAGCCTGGCCAGCCGGCGGGCAGGCAGGGGTCGATGCGCAGCCCGTCGTAGTCGGGGCGGATGCCGAGGATCCACTGCGTGACCGCCACGAGGTTCCAGGCCGCGGTGCCGGTGAGCCACGAGTTCCTCGCCTCGCCCGGCGTGGCCGCGTCCCTCCCGGCGATCATCTGGGCGTAGACGTAGGGCTCGCAGCGATGCCGGTCGCTCATCGCCTCGCGGGCCGACGGGTTGATGCGCAGGTAGTAGTCGAGGGCCCGGTCGCCGCGCCCGGCGAGCGTCTCGGCGATCATGACCCACGGGTTGGTGTGGCAGAAGACGCCGCCGTTCTCCTTGTAGCCGGGCGGGTACGAGCTGATCTCGCCCAGCTCGAGGTGGTAGCGGGTGTAGGCCGGCTGGACCAGCAGGATGCCGTCGGGCGTCGCCAGGTGGGTGGCGACGGAGTCGAGCGCGCTGACGGCCGTGCCGTCGTCGAGGCCGATGCCGGCGAGCACGCACATGCCCTGGGGCTCGATGTAGATCCGCCCCTCCTCGTTGGTGGCGGCGCCGACCGGGTCGCCGTAGTGGTCGTAGGCCCGCCGGAACCAGGCGCCGTCCCAGCCGTGGGCCAGGACCGTGGCGTCCATCGTGTCCGCCTCCTGCCGCCGGCGGGTGGCGTCGTCGGGCCGGCCTCGGTGGTCGTCCAGGCGGGCCATCTCGCGGGCGGCCAGGGTGAACAGCCCGCCGATGAACACGGACTCGGCCACCCCGTCCGCCTTGTTCTCGGTCGTCTGGAACGCCTCGTCCGGCGACTCGGAGAAGGCGTTGAGGTTGAGGCAGTCGTTCCAGTCGGCCCGCCCGATGAGCGGCAGGCCGTGGGGCCCGAGCCGGTCGAGCGTGTAGCCCAGCGCCCGGTCGAGGTGGTCGTGGAGCGGCGCCTCGGAGCCGGGCTCGGTGGCGTAGGGGACCAGCTCGTCGAGGATGCCGAGGTCGTCGGTCTCCTTCACGTAGGCGGTGACGGCCAGGACCAGCCACAGCGGATCGTCGTTGAAGCCGGAGCCGATGTCGTCGTTCCCGGTCTTCGTCAGCGGCTGGTACTGGTGGTAGGCGCCGCCGCTCGGGAGCTGGGTGGAGGCGATGTCGAGGATCCGCTCGCGCGCCCGCTCCGGGATCATGTGCACCAACCCGAGCAGGTCCTGGTTCGAGTCGCGGAACCCCATGCCCCGGCCGATGCCGGACTCGAACGACGACGCCGACCGGGACAGGTTGAACGTCACCATGCACTGGTAGGGGTTCCACACGTTGACCATGCGGTCGACGTGCACGTCCGGGGTCGCGACCTGGAGCGAGCCGAGCAGGTCGCGCCAGTGGGCGTGCAGCCGCTCCAGGGCCGCGTCGACCTCGGCGGGCTGCCGGTAGCGGTCGATGACCGGCTGCACGCTGCGCTTGTCGACGGTGCCGGACCCGGGCGGGTGGAACTTGGCGTCCGGCGGGTTCTCCGCGTAGCCGAGGACGAACACGACCTCGCGGGTCTCCCCGGGCGGGATCGAGAGCGCGACGTGGTGCGATCCGCACGGCGCCCACCCGTGGGCGATCGAGTCGCCCGACCGGCCCGCCACGACGGCCTGGGGCGCCTCCCAGCCGCCGTACGGTCCAAGGAAGGCGTCGCGCTGGGTGTCGAAGCCGGCCACCGGCTCCGAGCAGGCGAAGTAGGCGAAGTGGTTGCGGCGTTCCCGGTACTCGGTGACGTGGTAGACGACCCCGTCCACCACTTCGACCTCGCCGGTGGAGAAGTTGCGCTGGAAGTTCGTGGCGTCGTCCCAGGCGTCCCAGAGGCAGAACTCGACGGCGCTGAACAGCGACAGGTCGGCGTCGGTATCGCGGTTGTTGGTGATGCGGGTCCGCCAGACCTCCAGCGTCTCGCCCAGCGGCACGAAGTAGAGGGTCTCGGCGTCGATGCCCGCCCGGCCACCGCCGATCACCGTGTACCCCAGGCCGTGCCGGCAGCGGTAGTCGTCGAGCTCGGCCCGGACCGGCTGCCACGAGGGCGACCAGTGCTCGCCGCTGTCACGATCCCGCAGGTACAGGTAGCGCCCGCCCACGTCGGCCGGCACGTTGTTGTACCGGTAGCGGGTGATGCGCCGCAGCCGGGCGTCCCGGTAGAAGGAGTAGCCACCCGCGGTGTTCGAGATGATCCCGTAGTAGCTCTCGCTGCCCAGGTAGTTGATCCACGGCAACGGCGTGTCGGGCCGGGTGATGACGTACTCGCGGGCGGCGTCGTCGAAGTGACCGAACGTCGTCAATCCGTTCTCCGGGGCTGGGGGAGCAGGGCCGGTCGCCCCTGGGGGCCACCGTGGCAGGGAGCGATGGTCGGCGACGATAGTGGCGGTGGCGCTTGTCGGAGAGGTCAAGTC
This sequence comes from Acidimicrobiales bacterium, assembly GCA_036558145.1. Classification (GTDB taxonomy): domain Bacteria; phylum Actinomycetota; class Acidimicrobiia; order Acidimicrobiales; family VFJN01; genus ZC4RG19. Next base: position 10,925 of record DATBGF010000624.1, on the reverse strand, counting down.
CGGATCATGTGGGCGGTGCGGAGCAGGCACTGTTCCGCCTCGGCCGCGATCTGGGGGACGAGGTCGGCGGCTGGTGGCAGGTCGGTGATCAGGTCGAGCGCCTCGCCGGCCCAGACCGGGATGGCCGACAGGTCGCCGTGGGCGGCGGCGCGGTACTCGGCTCTGGCTTCTGCGGAGGTGGCCAGCTCGGGCTCGCGGTCGCGCCAGCGGTCGAGGAAGGCGTTGCGCAGCGTGCGGGCTGTGTAGCGGGCCGGCCAGGCCGAGCCGCGGGCGATGTCGAGGACGCGGTTGCGCTCGGTGTCCTCGCCCCGGCCCTCGATCATGGCCTTGGCCATCTCGGGGGCCACCAGGGCTTCGGCGCTGGCCTGGAAGCGGGTGCCGAGCAGGGCGCCGGCTGCGCCCAGGACGAGGGCGGCGGCCAGGCCGCGGCCGTCGGCGATCCCGCCCGCGGCCAGGACCGGGGTCGGGCCGGCCAGGTCGGCGACCACGGGCACGAAGGGGAGCGTGGCGCGGCGTCCGCCGTGGCCGCCGGCTTCGGCGCCCTGGGCGACCAGGACGTCGGCGCCCACGGCGAGAGCGGCCGAAGCCTCGTCGAGGTCGGTGACCTGGACGATCAGCCGCACCCCGGCGGCGAGGACCGGCTCGGCCAGGGGGCGGGGGTCGCCGAAGGACAGCATCACGGCGTGCGGGCCGAAGGCCAGCGCATGCTCGACCGCAGCCGCGGGCGCGGCCCAGGACAGGAAGCCCACGCCCCACGGCTTGTCGGTCCGCTCGGCGAGGATCGCCAGCTCCCGGTCGAGCCAGGCACCGTCCCCGTCTCCCGCGCCCACCAGGCCGAGACCGCCGCCCTCGGACACGGCCGCCGCCAGCGCTCCCCCGGCCGAGCCGCCCATCGGGGCCAGGGCGATCGGATGCTCGATCCCCAGCAGTTCGGTGAACGCCGTGCACAGGGCCATCGCCCCATGGTCTCAGCCGGACAGGACCAGGAGGCGAAGGGTTATGTCGCTCGGGACGGGGCCGGTGGCGCCGCGGTAGCGGTCGGTGACGCGGCGGACGCCCTCAGCGAACTCGTCGTCGTGAAGGGGACGGAGGGCGGAGTCGGTGTGGCGGATGCTGTGGGCCCGGGCGAGCCAGGCGGGCAGGTCGGCGCGCCAGGGCTCGACGACGTCGTGGACGCCGTCCAGCGAGAAGCCCGCCGACTCGAACACGGCGACGGTCGAGGACGTGGACGGGAACGTGGCGGCGGCGCGGTCGATGCCGGGGAACATCGCGAGCAGGCCGGTGAAGGTCAGGTCCGAGAAGAAGCCCCGGACCAGGACCCGCGACCCGGAGCGGAGCACGCGGCGCAGCTCCCCGGCCACGGCGCCCGCGTCGTCGCACTGGTGGATCATCGTCGACAGCCAGGCGAGGCCGGCGGCCGCGCCCGAGCGCAGCGGCAGCGCCTCGGCCCGGGCGGCCAGGTAGGGGGTCGCCGGGGCGACGCCGGCGTGGCGGGCTTCGGTGCGCATGGCCGGGGATGGCTCGATCGCCACGACCGGGGCCCCGAACCAGGACACCAGCGGGGCCACGAAGCCACCCGGGCCCGCTCCGACGTCGAGGACCAGCTCCGGGCGGGGCAGCCGGGCGTCCACCACGGTGGCTGTCCAGGCGGCGAGGACCTCGGCGGGCAGCGTGCGGGCCACCCGGTAGGCGTGCGCCCGGTCCGTGTAGTCGACCCGTGCCATCACCGCACCGTAACCACGGCACAATGGGGTCATGGCCCCCGACCCTGACCCCCAGGCCGAACGAGCCGACACAGCCACCACAGCCGATACAGCCGAGGCAGGCGACACGGCCGACCGGGCCGAGCGACCGGTCTTCCTCTACGACGGCGACTGCGCCTTCTGCACCAGCTGCGCCCACTTCATCGAGCGGCGCATCCCCACCTCCGCCGAGGTGTCGCCCTGGCAGTTCGCCGACCTCGACCTCCTGGGCGTGACCCAGGCCCAGGCCGAGGAGGCCGTGCTCTGGATCGCCGAGGGCGAGCCGGTGGCCGCCGGCCCCGACGCCATCGCCCGCCTCCTGGAGGAGTCGAAGTCGGCCTGGAAGGGCCTCGGCTGGTTCCTCGGCCGCGAGCCCGTGGGCTGGGTGGCGTGGCCCATGTACCGCTGGGTCTCCAAGAACCGTCACCGCATGCCGGGCGGCACCGCGGAGTGCTCGCTGCCCCAGTCCCAGCGCAAGCCGCGCCACAGCCACTAGGGTCAGCAGCACGCGGCGAAGTGCCGCGCACACGGTGCGGGCGCTCGGGGGGAACGATGAGACGCACCATCGCGACGCTGGCGGCGGTCCTCGCCCTGCTGGCACCGGCCTCCGCCTCGGCCGCCGCCGCCCAGGCCGGACCGGCTGACGCCGCCGCCGGCCGTCCGGCGCCCGCGGCCCCGGCACCCCGGCCGCTGATCTTCGTGCACGGCAGCGGCGGGTCCGGGGCGCAGTTCGAGTCCCAGGCCATGCGCTTCTCCAGCAACGGCTATCCGGACGACCGGCTGGCCGTGCACGAGTACGACTCGACCTTCGGGATCAACACGATCGACCAGGTGTGGGCCGGCCTGGACGCCCTCATCGCCGACAAGCTCGCCGCCACCGGGGCCGACAAGGTCGACCTGGCCGGCCACTCGCTCGGCACCACCGTGGTCCAGGGCTACCTGGCCAGTTCGCCCGAGCGGGCCGCCCGCGTGGCCCACTACGTCAACATCGACGGCCGCACCGCGACCGCCCTGCCCGGGGGCGTCCCGACGCTGGCGGTGTGGGGCGAGGGCAACCCGGCCCGCGCCATCGTCGGGGCCGAGAACTACTACGCGCCCGACCAGAGCCATGTGCAGGTGGCCACATCGCCCGAGACGTTCGCCCAGATGTACCGGTTCCTGACCGGGACGCCGCCGGCCACCACCGGCATCGTCGCCGAGAAGCCCGGGCGGGTCCGCATCTCCGGCAAGGCCAACCTGTTCCCGTCCAACGTCGGGGCCGCGGGCACCACGCTGGAGATCTGGCGGGTGAAGGCGAGCACGGGCGAGCGCCGCGGCGACCATCCCCGGGCCACGTTCACGGTGGCGGCCGACGGCTCGTGGGGACCGTTCGCCGCGGTCGGCGGGCAGCCCTACGAGCTCGTGCTCACCCGGGGCGACGGCTCGGCCCACCACTTCTACTTCGCCCCGTTCGTGCGCAGCGACCAGTTCGTGCGCCTGCTCACGTCCGAGCCGGGGACCGGGATCGACCTGCTGCGCGACCGGAGCGACCACACCACCAGCCTCACGATCACCCGCTACAAGGAGTGGTGGGGCGACCAGGGCGCCCAGAACGACGTCCTGGAGGTGGCCGGGACCGACCTGGCCACGCCGGCCCTCGCGCCCCGGGTCAAGCGGGTCAACGCCATGTTCGCCTTCGACGACGGCGTCGACGGCGTCACCAACCTGGCGGCGCCGATCCCCGAGCTGTTCGCCCTGCCCTTCATCAGCGGGGCCGACCTGGTGATCCCGGCCACCACGCCGCCCGACGCGACGGTGCCGGTGCGGATGGTGTCCCGGACCGGCGGTGGCGCCGAGCAGGTGATCAACGTCCGCAACTGGGCGTCGGCCACCGACCACATCACCGTGCAGTTCCCCGACTACGACTGAGTAGCGGCTCCCTGATGGGGGCATACTTGAACGTCGTGGGATCGCCGCACCCGCCGCCGAGCAGTACGCCCGCGTCGCCCTGCGGTGAGCGCCGGGGTCACGTGCACGCGTCGCCGCCGTGCACGCCGTGCTCGATCCTGCTGCCCCGGCGCTACCTGATCGTGCTGCTCGGAGCCCTGCTCGCCGGGCTGGCCGTGGCCGCGGCGCTGAACGGCGGGGCGCTGCTGCTGCTGTGGGACGAGCCCATCCAGCGCAGCGTCGAGGCCCACCGCACCGCCACCCTCGACAGCGTCTTCCTGACGTTCTCGCGCCTGGGCTCGACCGTGTTCGTCCTGCTCGTCGGGTCGGTGCTGGCCGCGCTGACGTGGCGCCGGTGCCGGGCCGTCAGCATCGCCCTGCTCGTCGCCATGGTCAGCCGCCCGCTGCTGGAGACCGTGATCAAGCTCCTGATCAACCGCGACCGGCCGAACTTCGACCGGCTCGTGCAGGGCACCGGCTACTCGTTCCCCAGCGGCCACGTCATGGCCGCGGTGGCGCTGTGGGGCCTGGTGCCGCTCGTCGTGTCGCTGTACACCCGGAGGCGCTGGCTCTGGTGGCTGTCGGTCGCCGTGTCCGCCGTCATGATCCTCGGCATCGCCGCCAGCCGGGTCTACCTGGGCGTCCACTGGTTCTCGGACGTGACGGCCGGGCTCCTCGTGGGCACGTTCTTCCTGCTGGGGGTCGAGACGGTGCTGGCCCGCCAGCACGTCCGCTACCCCTGCGGCCAGCTCTCGGACACGTCCAGCCCGGCGGTGACCGGCAGGTGGTCGGACAGCCAGGAGAACGCCTCGAACCCGTCGTCACCGGGGCGGGGGACCGACGCGCTCGTGACCTCGACGCCCTCCGACGCGTAGACGTAGTCGATCCGCTGGCTGGGGGGCTTGGTCGTCCCGGCCGACCAGTGGTGCCAGTTCGTGTAGCCCGGATAGGGGTCCTCGGCGGCGTCCGGCCGGACCTGCCAGGCGTCCCGCAGGCCCGCGGCCTCCATCTGGCCGTGCAGCGGACCGTCCGGCGTCTCGTTGAGGTCGCCGGCCACCACGACCGGTCCGGCGTGGCCCGCCACCCGGCGCAGCACGGTGACGGTCTCGGCCCGGCGCACCGCCTCGGCGGAGTGGGGGCTGAGGTGCAGGTCGAGGAGCAGCAGCGGATGGGCGGGATCGGACGGCAGCGGCAGCAGGGCCGTGACCAGGATGCGGCGGCGCCAGCTCCACAGCTTCCAGCGCGAGGTGATGGCCCGGGCCCGGCTGGTCAGGGCGACCGTCACGCCGATGACGGCCATGCCCTCCGGCCAGGTGTTCAGGGGCCAGTGCTTGAAGTGCCAGCGGTGCGAGCGGGCGTCGAGGGCCCGGGCCAGGTCCCGCTCCTGGTGCCACTGCACCTCCTGGAGCAGGACGATGTCGGCCCCCGCGGCCTGGACGTCGGCCACCACCGCCTCGACGTCGATGCCCTTGCTGCCCTTCAGGTTCCAGGTCAGGACCGTCAGGTGCACCGGGCGAAGCTACCTCGCGTAGAACATGCGGCCATGGACCTCGCGGCCTTCCAGCGGCTGATGGCCGACACCTACGGCGAGCGCGACCGGGCCCGGGGCGTCCCGGCCACGATCGCGTGGCTGACCGAGGAGCTGGGCGAGCTGGCCCAGGCGGTCCGCAAGCACGACCGGGACGCCCAGCTGCACGAGCTGGGCGACGTCCTGGCCTGGCTGGTGTCGCTCGCCGACCAGCTGGGGCTCGACCTGGCCGAGGCCGCGGGCCGCTACGCGGCAGGCTGCCCCCGCTGCGGCCACCGGCCGTGTACCTGCCCGCCCTAGGCGGGGTGTTCCTGCCCGCCCTAGGCGGGGATGAGCAGCTCGGCGATCTGCACGGCGTTGAGCGCCGCGCCCTTGCGCAGGTTGTCGTTGGACACGAACAGCGACAGCCCGTGCTCGACGGTGGGGTCGCGGCGGATGCGCCCGACGAAGGCCGGATCGGCACCGGCCGCCATGAGCGGCGTGGGGACGTCGGTGACGACGACACCCGGGGACGCCTGGAGCACCGCGATCGCCTCCTCGGGCGAGAGGTCCCGCTCGAAGTGGGCGTTGATCGACAGCGAGTGCCCGGTGAACACACCGACCCGCACGCACGTCGGCACGACCGGCAGGTCGGGGATCTCGAGGATCTTGCGGGTCTCCAGCCGCAGCTTCTGCTCCTCGTTGGTCTCGCCCGACCCGTCCTCGACGATCGAACCGGCCAGCGGGATCACGTTGAACGCCACCGGGGCGGGGAACACCGAGGGCGTCCCCATGTCCACGGCCCGGCCGTCGAAGGTGAGGGCGGCGGCGCCGTCGGCCACCTTGCGGACCTGCTCGTCCAGCTCGGCCACGCCGGCCAGGCCCCCGCCGGAGATGGACTGGTACGTGCTGATCACCAGCTTGCGCAGGCCGGCAGCCCGGTGCAGCGGGCCTAGGACGGGCATGGCCGCCATGGTCGTGCAGTTGGGGTTGGCGACGATGCCCTTGGGCCGGTGCGCCAGGGCGTGGGGGTTGACCTCGGACACCACGAGCGGCACGTCCGGGTCCATGCGCCAGGCCGACGAGTTGTCGATCACCGTGGCGCCCGCCGCCGCCACCCTGGGGGCCAGCACCCGCGAGGCCGTGGCCCCGGCCGAGAACAGCGCGATGTCGAGGCCGGAGTAGTCGGCCGTGTCCGCGTCCTCGACCGTGATCTCGCCGTCGCGCCACGGCAGCGTGCGCCCGGCCGACCGGGCGGAGGCGAAGTACCGCAGGTAGGCGACGGGGAAGTCGCGCTCGGCGAGCACGTGCCGCATGACGCCGCCGACCTGACCGGTGGCGCCCACGACGCCCACATGCACGGAAGACATGCTCCAAAGGCTACGGGCGGCCCCCGGACACGCCCAACTGAGTTGGACGACAACAGACACTCTTCTTGCCGATCATCAAAACTCATGTGAGCCTTTCGACCGTGACCGGTGCAGCGGACATGGAGGCTCTGTTCCGGCCGTCGAGCATCGCCGTCGTGGGGGCGTCGGCCGGCGCCGGCAAGGCGGGCAACGCCATGGTGCGGTCCCTGCTCGGCTTTCCGGGCCGCCTGCACCTGGTGAACCCCCGAGGTGGCGAGATCGAAGGACGAACGGCGGTGCCGTCGCTGGCGGCGATCGGCGAGCCGGTCGACCTGGCCGTGCTGGTCGTCCGGGCCGGGGCCGTGCCCGCCGCGCTGGAGGAGTGCGGCCGCGCGGGCGTCCGGGCCGCCATCGTGTGCGCCGGTGGGTTCGCCGAGGCCGACCGCCACCACATCCCCTGGCCCGCCGCGGACGGCGCGGGCGGGGGCGAGGGGCGGTCGCTGCAGGACGAGGCGCTGGCCGTGGCCCGGCGCTACGGGATGCGCCTGCTCGGGCCGAACACGTCGGGCTACATGAACCCGCTCGACGGCGCCCTGCCCAACTTCGTGCCCGACGTCACGACGCTGGAACCGGGGCCGGTGGCGATGGTGGCGTCGAGCGGTGGGGTCAACCTGGCGGCCTGCTTCGCAGCCGCGGCCGACGGCCTCGGGGTGCGGCTGGGCGTCGGGCTCGGGAACGCGGCCGACGTGGGCTTCGCCGACGTGCTCGCGTGGCTCGCCGGCGACGAGGCGACGCGGGCCGTCGGCGTCCAGCTCGAAGGGGTGGACGACGGTCGGGGGCTAGTGGCGGCGGTGGCCGAGCTGGCGGCGGTCAAGCCGGTGGTGGCGCTCAAGGTCGGCCGCACCGACGTGAGCGCGTTCGCCCGCTCCCACACCGGCCGCGTGCTCGGGCACTTCGAGCTGAGCCGGGCCGCGCTGCGCCAGGCGGGGGCGGTGGTGGTGGACGACCTGGGCGAGCTGGTCGACGCGCTGCGGGTCCTGTGCGGGTCGCGGTTGCCGCCGCTGGCCGATCCCGGGGTGGGGATCGTGACCGGCCAGGCCGGGCCCGGCCTGCTCATCGCCGACGAGCTGCGCGGGCGGGGCGTCTCCGTCCCGGAGCTGGACGAGACGACCGTCAAGGGCCTCGGCCGCCTGCTGCCGCCGCTGACCTGGCAGCGCAACCCGGTGGACACCGGCCGGCCCCAGGACACGTTCGCCGCGGTGCTGGCCGAGGTGGCCGCTGACCCGGGGGTTGACGCCCTCCTGGTCTACGCCCTGGAGGAGGGTGACGCCGTCGATCCCGAGGTCGCGCTGCGCACCCCGGGCGTGGCTGGGGAGCTGCCCGTCGTGTTCGGCTCGTCGGGCCCGGCCGGGACGCTCGACCGGCGCCAGCGGGCGCTCGCGCGCCTGGCGGTCCCGCTCTACCGCACGCCCGAGCGGGCGGCGCGGGCCATGGGAGCGCTGGTCGAGGACGGTCGCGCCCGGCACCGCCTCGCCACCGTCCAGGGGCGCCCGGCGTCGCCGTTGCCCCCGACGGTGGCCGGCCTGCTCGGTGGCGCGGCCGGACCGCCCGACGAGCACACGGCCAAGGAGGTGCTCGACGCGCTCGGCGTCCCCACCCCGGAGCGGAGGGTGTGCGCGGGCCGGGCCGCGGCCCATGCCGCGCTGGCGGAGCTGGGCGCGCCGGTGGTGGTCAAGCTGCTGGACCCGGAGGTCCCCCACAAGCGGGCGGCCGGCGGGGTCCATCTGGGCGTGCACACGGGCGACGAGCTCGACGCCGCGCTCGATGCCATCGACGCCGCCGCCGGCGGGGCGCCGCGCTACCTGGTGGAGGCGGAGGCGGGGCGGGGGCCGGAGCTGCTGGTGGGCGGGTTCCGGGACCCGGCGTTCGGCCCCGTCGTGGCGCTCGGCCCGGGGGGCAGCGACGTGGAGCGACTCGGCGGCCCGGCCCTGAGGCTGGCGCCGCTGGGCCTGAGCGACGTGGACGAGATGGTGGCCGGGCTCGATCCCGCTCTGGTCGGTGACCAGGGGCCGGCGCTCTGCACCATCCTGCTGGCGGTGAGCGACCTGATGATGGGGGCGCCCCAGGTGGCCGAGGTCGACCTGAACCCGGTCCGGCTCACCCGCAGCGGTCCCTGGGCGCTCGACGCCCTCGTCGTGTTGGGTTGAGGACATCTGACAGCATCGTTGACGACCGGCACGTATTAGGTGATTCTTTTGCCGTGAGGCCACCCGTGCGCGCTCACCACGTCGGCAGCCTGTTGCGGCCGCCCGGCCTACGTGCGGCGTACCGCCGCCACCGCCGGGGCGAGATCGGCGACGACGAGTTCCGCCGGGCCCAGGACGAGGCCATCCGGCACGTGGTGGCGCTGCAGGAGGACCTCGGCCTGCGGGTCGTCACCGACGGCGAGCTCCGGCGGGCGTCGTCCTGGTCCCGGTTCGTGGCCGCGGTCGACGGGCTGGAGGTGGGCACGTCCCGGTTCAAGTTCACCGACGCCGGCGGGGACCGGCTCGCCTCCGGTGCGCCCTGGGCGACGGGAACGCTGCGGCGCTGGCAGCCCATCTCGGGCGGCGAGCTGGACTTCCTCGCCGGGGTGGCGTCGGCGGTCCCCAAGGTCACGCTGCCGTCGCCCTCCGCCATGCAGTTCGGCAACGGGCCGCTCTCGGGGCCCTACACGTCGTCCAAGGAGTTCTTCGCCGACCTGTCCGCCGTCTACCGGGCCGAGATCGCCGACCTGGCGGCCCGGGGCGCCACGCTGGTGCAGCTGGACGAGGCGGCGCTGGCCATGCTGTGCGATCCGGCGGTGCGGCGCCGGGTGGAGGCCGCGGGCGAGGTGCCCGGCCAGCTCGTGGACGACTACGTGGCGGCCATCGCCGAGGCCGGTGCCGGCCGTCCCGAGGGCGTCACCCTCGCCCTGCACGTCTGCCGGGGCAACTACCGGGGCCACTGGCTGGCGCAGGGCGGCTACGAGCCGGTGGCCGAGGCCCTCTTCGGCGGCACCGGGGTCGACGTGCTGCTCCTGGAGTTCGACTCGGACCGGGCCGGCGGGTTCGAGCCGCTGCGGCGCGTACCCGCCACCACGTTCGTCGTGCTCGGCCTGGTCAGCTCGAAGACGCCCGAGCTCGAGCCCCGCGACGACCTGCTGCGGCGCATCGAGGAGGCGTCCCGCTACGTCGACGTCGAGCGCCTGGCCCTCTCGCCCCAGTGCGGCTTCGCCAGCACCGCGGGCGGCAACCCGCTCAGCGAGGACGACGAGCGCCGCAAGCTCGGCCTCGTGGTCGACGTGTGCGAAGACGTGTGGGGCGGCCCGTAGCCCCGATGGGCCCAGGACAGGGCCTAGCCGGACGCGGCCTTGCGTCCCGCCCGCCGGGTGACGCTGCGGGTGGTGAAGTGGCGGGCGTGGCGGGCCAGGTCGGGGACGTCCTCGCCCACGATCTGCTGGAACCGCACCTCGGCCAGCGGGCCGAGCGCGTCGTACGCGTCGGCGAAGATCGCCTGTGCCTGGCGCCGGGGCCAGCCGCCGGGCAGGGCGTCCTCGGGCAGCTCGGGATCGAGGCTCGGGAACTGGCGCCACACGTCCATGACCCGGGTGCGGGCCACCAGCGCCTCGGCCGCGCCCACCTGGCCGGTCTGCACCCGGTCGAGCAGGGGACCGAACTCGGCCACGAAGGCGTCGTAGCTCGCCCGCAGCTCGTCGAGGTCCCAGGCGTTGAGCGGGTCGCCGCCGGCCTGGCCGTGCACCGTGCGGGACACGAACACGGTGGACGTGGCCACGTCCAGGTCCCCGAGCAGCGACGCGGCCTCGTCGGCCTGGGCGCGCGGCGACACCCACACGCCGTCGTAGAGCGGGGCGAACCCGAGCCAGCGGAGCCGGGTGCGCAGGACGTGGCGGACGTCGCGCTGGTCCTCGGGCACCGAGAAGATGACGACCACCCACGATCCGTCCCAGGGCCCGTGGTCGAGCCCGAAGGTCATGATGCGGTGCAGTCCCTGGTTCAGCACCTCGGCGGCCCGGGGCGTCAGCCCGTAGTACGTGCGACGACCGACGCGGGACGAGTCGAGCAGCCCGCGGCGGGCCAGGCGGCTCAGCGCGGCGCGGGCGCTGGTCGAGGTGATGTCGAACTCGCCGGCCAGCGCCACCAGGGACGACGACGGAAGATGCTCCCGGCGGCCGAACCAGTAGTCCCCGAACAGCGTGACGATGAGGTGCTGGGGGTTGGCGCCGGTCTGGATGCGCGGCAGATTGACGTCGGCGAGATCGGTCGCGGCCACTGCTGCGAAAGAGTACCGAGCGGTCACCGTCCGATCGCCGCATCGTCGACCGACACGGGAAGTGTCACTCTTGGGAGGTGACGGCCATGC
>DATBGF010000623.1:0-4345 GCA_036558145.1 Acidimicrobiales bacterium | reverse complement strand
CAGGGGGAGCTCGTCGATCGCGAGGTGCTGCCACAGCCCCGAGTCGGCGACGCGGTCAGCGTCGGTCCGAGCGACGAGCGTCGCCAGGTCCGCATCGCCTCCCCCGACCCGCTCGGCCAGCTCGATGAGCGCGAGCAGCTTGCCGACGCTCGCGGTGGACAGGCACGCGTCCGGGTCGAGCTCGCCCAGCGTCGCCCCTGTGTCGAGGTCGGCGACGGAGATCGACCACTGCGCACCGTGCTCCCGGAACGCGGCCCGCTCGATCGCCGACTGGAGGTCACCCATGCGCCGAAGGTAGCGGCCCCGACGACGCCAGGATTTGGGTGCGGACAGTGGGTGGTCGTCACTCGGGGTCGCTAGGGTGGCCCGCATGGCTGGGGTTGTGGGTTGGTTGACGACGTAGATGACCCTGGGGCGGCGGCGCCTGGGGCTGAGCAGTCGGAAGACGAGACCATCGTGCGGGTCACCGTGGAGCGGCTGAGCGTGGTGGTCGGGCGGCCCGCGGAGGTCGTCGAGGCGGCCGTGCGGGACGAGCTCGGGCAGCGGCGGGCCAAGGCGCGGATCCAGACGTTCGTGCCGATCTTCGCCGAGCGGGCGGCGCGCCGCCGGTTGGCGGACGACGAGGGCGGCGGCGAGCCGGCGGACGGAGACGAGCCGGGCTGACCGGTTGGGGCCCGGGTAGCTTCGGGCTGTGCGGACCAGGCTGTGTGAGCTGCTCGGCATCGAGCATCCGATCCTCAACGCGCCCATGGCGATGGTGGCGGGGGCGCCTCTGGCCGCGGCCGTGTCCGCGGGTGGCGGGCTCGGCATGATCGGTGGGGCGTTCCGGGGGGTGGACGGGTTGCGGGCCGAGATCCGGGCGGCGCGGGGGCTCACCGAGCAGAAGGTCGGGGTCGGGTTCATCTCTCATCGGGTCGAGGCGCAGGAGCTTGCGGACGTGGCCCTGGACGAGGGGATCGCCGTGGTCGCCCACTCGTTCGCCGATCCCACGCCGTTCGTGGGGCCGGCGCACGACGCCGGCGCGGTGGTGCTGTGCCAGGTGCGGACCGTGGCCGAGGCCGAGCGGGCGGCGGCGGCCGGGGTCGACGCCATCGTGGCGCAGGGGACCGAGGCCGGTGGTCATACCGGGCGGGTGTCCACGCTGCCGCTCGTGCCCGCGGTCGTCGACGCGGTGTCGCCCTTGCCCGTGGTGGCGGCCGGCGGGATCGGGGATGCGCGGGGCATCGCCGCTGCGCTCATGTTGGGGGCGGACGGGGTCTGGATCGGGACGCGGTTCGAGGCCACGCCGGAGGCGGCCGTGTCGCGGGAGTTCCGCGAGCGCCTCGTCGCGGCCAGTACCGACGACACGGTGCTCACCGAGGCGTTCGACCTCGCCATCAAGGCGGACTGGCCGGACGGCGTCGCCATCCGGGCGCTGCGCAACGCCTTCACCGACGAGTGGCACGGGCGTGAGGCCGAGGTCCGGGCCTGGAGCGAGCAGCGGTCCGACGAGTACCGCAGCGGTGACTACCTGTTCTCGCGCGAGCGCGGCGTCACGCCCGCGGGCGAGTCCGTGGGCGTCGTCGGCACCGTGGAGCCCGCGGGCGACCTGGTCCGGCGCCTGGTCTCCGAGGCCGAGGCGATCCTGCGGGAACGCCCGGCCGGCCTGCTCGGCTGAGGATCAGTCCGTACAGAGGCAGAACGGGTGGCCCGCGGGATCGAGCATGACCCGGAGCTGGTCCGGGGAGCGGTCGGCGGGCTGCGGTGAAGCCTGGCGGGCGCCCAGGGCGATCGCGTGGGCGACGGTGGCGTCGATGTCGTCCGCCTGGATCTCGAAGTGCATCATCTTCGTCTGGCGCCCCGGCTCCTCGGGCCAGACCGGCGGCTCGTACCACGGCTCGGCCTGGCAGCTGAGGCCCATGCTGCCCCCGGGGCCCCGGACGAAGACCCAACCGGCGCCGTCACCGTCCGCGATCTCCCACCCGAGCAGCGCGGCGTAGAACCGGGCCAGCTCCCCGGCGTCGGCGCAGTCGAGGCAGACGCCCAGCCAGCGCGGCGCCGGGACGCTCATCCGGCCGGGAGGATCGTGACGACGTCGACCCGGGGAGCCGCGTCGCTCAGGTCGAGCACCGCCACCGCGCCCGGCGAGCCCGGCATGGGCAGGTTGGGGCTGCCCGGGTTGAAGAACAGCACGCCCTCGTGGCTCAGCTCCATCGGGCGGTGGGTGCCGCCGAACGCCACGGCGCCGACCGCGGCCTTGAACCGCCGCTGCAGCAGCTTGGCCAGCGGCTCGTCGCCGAAGTCGATCTCGTCGCCCACCACGATCTTCTTGTCCGGCTGGGCCAGGTTGAACGTGAGCCCGACGGTGTGCGGGCCGGACGTGATCACTCGCACCGGGACCTCGGCGCTCTCGGACCCGCCCTCCTGCCAGGGGACGTAGCCCTTGTTGCCGCCCACGGGGACGAGGACGGGCGCGATCCCGAGCAGCCGGTCCAGGATCCCCTTGCGGCCGATGTCGCCCAGGTGCACCACCAGGTCGACCCCGGCGAACGCCTCCAGGACTTCGTCGGGCAGGTCGCTCCCGTCCGCCTTGGCGCTGTGGGTGTCGGCGAGGAAGCCGACCCGGCGCGGACCGCCCGCATGGTCGTCCATCTGATCCCCCTCAGGTGGCGTGCTACCCGCCGTCAGGCTAACCCGGGGCCGTGCGACGGTGGATGGGCCCGCCCGGGCAGTACCAGCCGGCGGACTTGCGGACCAGGGGCTCGGGATCGAGGTCGCGGGCCTCCACCAGCGCCGCGGCCGCGGTCTCGTCGCTGTGCACCCAGCGGCCGACGACCGCGACCGCCATGGCCCGCACGTGCTTGTCGGGGTCCTGGCGCAGGCAGCGGACGGCGGGAGGCAGCACCGATGCCTTGTCCGGCCGGCAGGCGGCGGACTGCTTGCAGCGGTCGCAGGCGAGGGCGTGCAGGGCGTTGACCCGGACGCGCGGCTCGGGGTCGGCGAGGCATGCGACCAGCAGCGGATAGGACTCCTCGTCCACCAGCCGGTCGAGGGCCTCGGCGCACTGCGCCCGCACCGCGCCGCTCTCGTGCCCGAGGCCGGCCCGGACCGACGCCAGCGCGGCCGGACCGCCCGCCACGAGCTGCCAGTAGGCCGGTCGGGCCCGGGCGGGGTCGGCGAGCTGCGCGACGCAGCGGTCGAAGTCCTCGCGCGCGGTCACGGCCCCAGGATGGCCGCGCCCCGCGAGCGGGCGCGGCGAATTACGGGGTGTCCTCGACCCGCAACAGGAACTCGGCCGTGAACGGGGAGCCGGGGGTCGCTCGGGGGTAGCCGCCGTCCAGCAGGGCGTTGACGGCGGCGGTCATCGGCTCGAGGCATACGAACTCGGTGCCTGGCGGGGCGAAGACCTGGCCGTACGGGTAGCCGTCGCCCGGCTCCAGCACGACGCGGCGGCCGCCGCCGGTCAGGGCCATGCGGCGATCGTCGCCCAGGGCGTAGTGGTCGTCGAACGTGCGCTCGCCGATCGGCAGGTCCTCGGCGGGCTCGTCGTCCGCGTCGCCGGTGGGCAGGCCGAGCGGGTCGAGGGCCAGGTGCCGGCGGTCCGGCAGGGACAGGCTCACGCCGGACCGGTCCACGCCCGGTAGGTGCAGGTACGGGTGGTATCCGAACGCGATCGGGACCGCCCGGTCGCCGGTGGCGGCGACGGTGGTGGACACAGAGAGTGCGTCCGACGACAGCGAGACCGTGATCTCGAGCGTGTGCGGGAACGGGAACGAGGCCAGCAGGTCCGGGTGGGCGCCGTAGTCGAAGCGGGCGAGCAGGGACGCGGCGTCGGCCCGCACCACCTCCCAGCCGGGCTGGGCCGTCATCGTGCCGTGGATGGGCAGGCCGTTGCCGTCGGTGTGCAGGTCCAGCCCGGCCAGGTCGACCACCACGCCGTCGACCTCGTAGCGGCGCTCCCCCAGCCGGTTGGCCCACGGCGCCAGCAGCGGCAGGCCCGTCACCGCGCCCGCCCTGTAGCCGTCGAGCCCGCCGGGCAGGGCCAGCAGCTCGTCGCCGCGGTGGCGCAGCGAGACGCCGAGCATCCCGAGGTCCGGCAGGAACGTGGCCTCCAGAGGCCCCTGCGCCAGGCTGATCCCGGGAGCGGTCACAGCCCCTCGAACGCCGTGCCGATGGCCAGCGCGCCGGCGGCGAGCCCGACGGCCGCGCCGAGACCCATGGCGGCGACCAGTGCCGTCCGCGGCCACCCGGGGAACCGGCGCCGCAGCACGGCCCGACTCGCCTCGGCGCACAGCGCGGGCAGCACCGTGGCGAAGGCGAAGGCCGCAGACCGGCCCCAGTCGCCGGCCTGGGCGTCGGAGACCGT
>DATBGF010000622.1:0-2523 GCA_036558145.1 Acidimicrobiales bacterium | reverse complement strand
CGAACACGATCTTGCCGTCGGGCGTGCGCCGGATCGGCTCGGCGGCCACGGCCCGGAAGCGGGGCAGGTGCAGCCGCTCGGGCGGATGTCCCGCCATGCGCCGCAAGCCGGACCGGGCGAACAGGGCGAAGCTGACCATGGACGACACGGGGTTGCCGGGCAGGCCGAAGACCGGGACGGGCCGTCCGGGGTCGGGCCCGGGCACCACCCCGAAGGCCAGGGGCTTGGCCGGACGGATCGCCACCTGCATCCAGCGCATGTCGCCGATGCGGTCCAGCACCACCCGGACCAGGTCGATGTCGCCCATCGACACCCCGCCGCTGGACACCACGGCGTCGCAGCCGGCCGCACCACGCTCGATGGCGGCCCGGATGGCGTCCGCGTCGTCGGGCACCCACCCCAGGTCGACCGGGGTGAAGCCCGCCTCCGCCGCCATGGCGAGGAGGGTGGGCCGGTTGCTGTCCCGGATCTGGCCGGGAGCGAGCGGCACGGGTCCCGACACCAGCTCGTCGCCGGTGGACATGACACCCAGCCGGGGCCGGGGATGGGCGCGCACCTTGTCCACGCCCAGCGACGCCAGCACCCCCACCCGGGCCGGCGTGATCTCGTCACCGGCGGACAGGACCACCTGCCCGGGCTTCAGGTCCTCCCCCACGGCCCGCAGGTGGGTCCCGGGCTCGACGGCCACGTCGATGCGCACGGCACGCCCACCGTCCAGTCGCTCGGTCCGCTCCACCATCACGACCGCGTCCGCCCCGTCGGGCAGCGGCGCCCCGGTGAAGATCCGCATGGCCTCGCCCGCACCCAGTGACCGGTCCGCCGGGTGCCCGGCCGCCACCTCGCCCACCACCGGGAGCGTCACCGGCGCGCCGGCCACGTCCTGCGCCCGCACCGCGTAGCCGTCCATCGCCGTGTTCACGAACGGCGGCACGGCCTCGGTCGCCACCACGTCGTCGGCCAGCACCAACCCGGCCGCCTCGGCGGACGGCAGGGTCACCGGGGCGAGCGGCTCGCAGCCGGTGAGGACGTAGGCGATGGCGTCGTCGAGGGGGACCACGGCCGCCACCCTAGGACCGTGCTGCGTCCGTGCCCTTACCGGTTCAGACGATGCCCCGACGCCGCACGACGTCGGCGAGGAACTCGCGGAACTCGGGACCGAGGTCGTCCCGGTCCAGCGCCAGCTCGACGGTGGCCCGCAGGTAGTCGAGCTTCTTGCCGATGTCGAAGCGACCCTCGTCGAACACGAAGCCGTACACCGGCTGCTCGGTGAGCAGGATGGCGATGGCGTCGGTGAGCTGGATCTCGCCTCCCACACCCGGCTTGGTGCGGTCGATGGCGTCGAAGATCTCGTGGGTGAAGAGGTAGCGGCCCATGACAGCCAGGTCGGAGGGCGCGTCCTCGGGCTTCGGCTTCTCCACGATGCCCCGCAGCCGCACCAGGTCGGCCCGGTCGGTGGGCTCGGGATCGGCACAGCCGTAGGACGAGATCTCCTCGGGCGGGAACGACTTGAACGCCACCACCGAGGCGCCCGTGTCGTCGTTGACGGCGATCATGTCCGTGAGGACGGTCGAGTGCTCGTCCATGATGTCGTCGCCCAACATGACCACGAACGGGCTGTCGCCCACGTGCTTGCGGGCCACGGACACGGCGTGGCCCAATCCCAGCGCCTCGCCCTGGCGGACGTAGTGGATGTCGGCCAGGTCGGCCAGGCCCCGCACCTCGTTGAGCTGCTCGTGCTTGCCCGACGCCTCCAGCGAGACCTCGAGCTCGATCGACCGGTCGAAGTGGTCTTCCAGGCTGCGCTTCCCCCGGCCGGTGATGATGAGGATGTCGTCGATGCCGGACCGCACCGCCTCCTCCACCACGTACTGGATGGCCGGCTTGTCGACGACCGGCAGCATCTCCTTGGGTTGCGCCTTCGTCGCCGGGAGGAAGCGGGTGCCCAGACCCGCCGCCGGGATGACTGCCTTGCGAACCGTGGTCATGGGACCGGTCGCCTCCCTTGTCTGTAGACCCTCGTACCCTGGAGTCGAAGAAAGCGCCGTGCCCGTCCGCCCGGCGGGCCAGACGCTACGCCGCGGCCAGCGCGCTTGGCGAACACGGCACTTCGCACCGTAGGAATGTGGGGCAGGACGATGCAGTCCAGCTTCCCCGGCCACGGCCGGTGAATCCGCCGGCGCTTCGGGCGACGTGAGACCGGGCCGCCCTTGCGCTCTTCGCACAGGCGGTGCCGACCCCGACGGCACGCCATCAGCCCGCGCGCCCAGCTACCGCCGACGAGGCCCGAGACGCCTAGCCCGGCGCACCCAGGCGACGCTCGTCCCCGCGACCCTCAGCCCCGTGCGCCCAGACGCTCACGCCCCCGCTGGACGATGCGACCCAGCGCGACCCCATCACCTCCGCCGTCCCCAGCTACCGCCGGCGCAGCCCGGGACGCCCAGCCCCGCGCCCAGACCCCGCTCGCCCCCCGCATGCGGCACCGATTCCGCGCGACGCCACCACCTCGGCAGCCGAGCTACTCCC
>DATBGF010000621.1:0-8593 GCA_036558145.1 Acidimicrobiales bacterium | reverse complement strand
GTACGGGCTGGCCGTCCACTGCCACACCTGGTCGCACCACTGCTCGCCACCGGACCGGGGATGGAGCCCCCAGGTGTCGATGCCCGGTGCCGTGGCGGGACGGGCGGCCGCGACGACCTCCCACTCGAACTCGGTGGGGAGGCGATGACCGGCCCAGCGGGCGAACGCGTCGGCCTCGTACCAGCTGACGTGCACGACGGGCTCGTCGGGCGCCACCGGCCGCGGGCCGGTCAGCGTCTGGGTCGACCAGCCGTCGATGTCGTGGGCATCGTGCGCCCAGTACTCGGGCGCCTCCCACCCCTCCGCCTGCACGGTGCCCCAGCCGTCGGACATCCACAGCTCGGCCTTGTGGTAGCCGCCGTCGGCCATGAACTCGAGCCAGTCGCCCGCGCTGACCAGCCGGGCGCCCAGCGCGAACGGGGTCAGCAACTGCTCGTGGCGGGGACACTCGTTGTCGAAGGCGAAGCCATCGCCCTCGTAGCCCACGGTCACGACGCCGCCGGGATGCTCGATCCAGCCCTCGGCCGGGGCCGACTGCGGAGGGAAGGGCCCGTCCACGTAGAGCGGGGCGAGCGGGCTGGTGGCCAGCACGTGCTTGATGTCCATGAGCATCAGCTCCTGGTGCTGCTGCTCGTGGTTCAGACCCAGCTCGATCAGTGCCGCCAGCTCGGGGGCGAGCCCCTGTCCCAGCAGATCGTCCATGGCCTCGTCGACGGCCCGCCGGTAGGACGCGATCTCGGCGATGCCGGGCCGGGTGAGCATGCCCCGCTGGGGCCGGGCGTGGCGGGGGCCGACCGCCTCGTAATAGGAGTTGAACAGGAAGCGGTAGTCGGGATCGAAGTCCTGATGACCCGGAACGTGCGGCCCCAGCACGAAGGTCTCGAAGAACCAGGTGGTGTGGGCCCGATGCCATTTCGTGGGGCTGACGTCGGGCATCGTCTGGACCGTCTGGTCCTCGGCCGACAGCGGCGAGGCGAGCGCCTCGGTGAAGCTGCGGACCTCGCGGAACCGTGTTCGCAATTCGGCCTGTGCCGCCACAGGCCGGGTCACGGTCTTCATGGGTGTCCCCTCTCCGTCGTCCCCCGCCTGGGCAGAGGGACCCGGTTGGTGGTCCCGCATGACGCTACCGCCACACTTTCTTCATGCGGGTGGCGACCTTCAACATCCATCACGGTGTGGGCCAGGACGGCGTGCTCGACCTCGATCGCACGTTGCGCACGCTCGCCGCGACCGGTGGCGACCTCATCGGGCTGCAGGAGGTCGACCGGAACTTCGGTGCTCGCAGCGACTGGGTGGACCAGGCCGCCTGGCTGGGTGAAAGGCTCGATATGCAGGTGGTTTTCGGTGCGGACCTGGATCTGGCCCCGCCCGGGCCCGGGGCGCCGCGGCGGCAGTACGGCAACGCGCTGCTGTCCGCCTTCGACGTCCTCGAGTGGCACAACATCCTCCTTCCCCGTCTGGGCGACGACGAGCAGCGGGGTCTGCTGGACGTGGTCGTCGCCACCGAGGGCGCGGAGACGCAGGTCCTCGTCACCCATCTGCAACATGACTCCCGTACGGCGCGGCTGTTACAGGTGGATGCGATCCTCGACGTCCTGGCCGCGGGGGCGCCGCCGGTGGCCCTGGTCGGCGACCTCAACGCGTTGCCGGACTCGCCCGAGATCCAACGCCTCACCGGCGTGCTGGTCGACGCCTGGGCCAGCGCCGGCCTCGGGCCCGGCTACACCTTCTCGGCCCGCCGGCCACGCGCCCGCATCGACTACGTCCTGTCCTCCGGCGACCTGCCGGCCGTGGCGGCCGAGGTGCTCGCCGGCGAAGCCTCCGACCACCGGCCGGTGGTGGCCGACCTGCAATCCGCTGGCCTCGGAGCGGTGGAGTAGTCCATGCTCACGCCCATGGCCCAGCACCTCACCACCGCCGAACTGGAGGCCGGCCTCGACGAGGTCCGCCGGTCCCCGGCCGACACCGGGGTGGTCGAGCTGGTCGTGGCCCGGCCCGAGGTCGGGTCCCGCGACCTGCTGGACGAGGGCACGCTCGACCTGGAGAAGGGCCTGATCGGCGACAACTGGGCGGCGCGAGGGACCCGCACCGGCGCGGCCGACCCCGACAAGCAGCTCAACGTCATCAACGCCCGGCTGTCCCGCCTGGTGGCGATCGACCCCGAGCGGCGCCCCCTGGCCGGCGACCAGCTCCACGTCGACCTCGACATCAGCATCGACAACCTGCCCCCCGGCACCCGGCTGGCCCTGGGCTCCGCGGTCATCGAGGTGACCGAGCCGCCCCACACCGGCTGCGCCAAGTTCGTCGAGCGCTTCGGCCGCGAGGCGATGCAGTTCGTCAACTCCCCGCTCGGCCGCGAGCTGCGCCTGCGCGGCATGTGCGCCCGGGTCGTGGTGGCGGGCACGGTCCGCCCCGGCGACCCGATCCGCAAGGTCAGCGACTAGGCCGCCGCTCGTCGCCGGCGACGGTCACGGCTGGACGATCGCGTCCCACAGGCCCGGCAGGCGGGTGGCCCACCACTGCGTGTCCGGGTCCGGGGTGCGCAGGACGTTGGTGCCGCAGTGCACCTCGCCCATGTTGAGGTGGTACGTGTACCAGTCGTCCAGGAACAGCTGGCTCCGGTAGGGGGCCAGGCTGCGGTAGGCCTCCTTGAGCAGGTCCTTGCCGTCCACGACCGGCCCGAACGGGTCCGGGACGATGGACCAGCCGCCCACGACGATGTGGTTGACCATGTCCGGGAAGTGCGCGAGCGCGGCCCCGTCGACCGACTCGAAGATCAGCGGGACGTCGACGAAGCGGCTGTCGTCCACCGCCAGCCCGTCCTTGAGCTGCTGGCGGACCGTGTCCAGCGCCTGCTGGCACGAAGCCTGGAAGTCCCACAGCGGGCCTTCGTCCAGCAGCTGGCGCACCGTGCGGGCGGCGTCGCCGCTCGCACCGGTCTCGTCGGGGCGTGTCTTGCCGGCCCAGAGGACCGCCTCGTCGTGGCCGTCCGCGGCCCAGCGCTCCAGCAGGGCCCGGAAGGCGGTGGTCGAGGCGAGCTGGATGGTCCAGTCGTCGGTCCCGGTGCCCGGCTCGAAGCACACGATCTCGTCCACGTGGCCGACCGCCAGCCAGTCGGTGAAGATCTCGATGGGGGCCTGGACCCGCTGGGCGTTGAGGAACTGGCGCACCGCCAGCGCCGCCTGGCGGCCGTTGGCGTCGGGTGCGGTGGTGCCGAGCACGATCCGGCCCAGCGGGTACGGCACGCCGGCCACGGTCACCGGTGGGCTGACCTCGAGGTTGCCGAACGAGTCGAGCGAGGTC
Organism: Acidimicrobiales bacterium; assembly: GCA_036558145.1. GTDB lineage: Bacteria > Actinomycetota > Acidimicrobiia > Acidimicrobiales > VFJN01 > ZC4RG19. Next base: position 5,290 of record DATBGF010000621.1, on the reverse strand, counting down.
TGCCAGCCACCGTGGGCCGGGACGCTGTAGACGTCCACGCCGTCGTGGCCGAAGACCCGCTCGACCGCGGGATCGAGGCCCCGGTCGCGCGGACCGTCGATGATCACGTGCCGGGCGGGCTGGCCCGGGCCCCAGGTGTGGCCGGGCTCGACCTCGTCCTGGATCCAGGGGTCGCCCTCGGCGAACTCCCCCGCCACCTGGCGCAGGGCCACGCCCGCCTCCTTGCAGGCGTCGCCCAGGGCGGTCACGAAGTCGCTGTTCCAGCCGACGTCGTGGACCACGTACAAGGTCTCCGCCGGTCGGCTGTTGGCCGGCATGACCCAGGGCGCCACCCGCAGCACCACCCGGTCGCGGTCGGCGCCGCCCTGGTCGCCGAGCTCGGCGATGATCTCCACCAGGCCGTCGAACCCGCCGTCGGGGAACGTGTGGGCGGTCAGCCGCAGCTCCAGCTCCTCCACGGCCTGGACGTGGCCGGTCTCCAGGGCCCCCGCGCCGGCCAGGGCGCCCACCACCGGCACCGGGCCGTTCTCGCCCTCGTACCACAGGGTGACCCGGGGCGCCGAGAACGAGCTGAGCGACAGCGTGACCGGCGGGGCGTCCGGCGAGTTGGCCACGGCCGGGTCGAGCGCCAGCACGACCGGCGCCGACCGCTCGAGGCGCAGCCCGCCACCGGGGTCGCACACGACCACCGCACCGCGGCGGCCCTCACCCCACTCCCACTGCCAGCGGCCGTCCCCGTCCCGGGCGACCTCGCCCGTGCGCAGGGAGTCGACGAACAGCATCACCCGTGAACCCGCCATGTTCCGCCTCTCTCGCAACCCCGGCCGCCCGCCGCCGCCCGATCCAGTGTGCCACCTTTGTCCGATGCCGACGGGCGCGCCGTTCACCCACCAGGACCTCGATGTCGTCACCGTGTGCGTGGCGGACGCGTGGCGCGCGGGAGCCGATCGCGATTGGTCCGCCCCGGCGGGGACGCTGGAGTGGACCTGCGCCCACACCGCCGACCACGCCCTCGACGCGGTGCTGGCGGTGGCGTTCTTCCTGGCCGCCGGCCGCCAGGACGGCTACCCCGAGTGGGGCTGGACGACCCCGACCCCGTGCCAGGACGGCCGGCCCGACCTGGCCGGCGACGCCATGGCCGCGGTGGGCCGGGTGCTGGCGGCGGTCATCGCGACCGCCCCGCCCGGCGCGTCCGCGGTCATCTGGCGGCGCCCGCTCCCCGAGGTCCGTCCGGCCGCCGACTTCGCGGCCCGGGGCGCGCTGGAGATGATCCTGCACGGCCACGACGTGTGCGCCGGCCTGGGCGTCCCCTTCGCCCCGCCCGCCGACGTCTGCGCCCGCCTCCGGGAGCACACCCGAGGCTGGCCCCACTGGAGCAGCCCGGGCTGGCACGAAGCCGCCGCGACCGACGACCCCTGGGCCGACCTCCTCGCCGCGTCAGGCCGGCACCCGTTCTAGAGGACTGTTATCGTTTATCGATATGCGGCGCAGCGTGCGGGCACTGGATTGGTTGATGACGCTGACCCTGGGGGCGCTGTGGGTCGCGACTCTGGCCCTGCTCCCCCTCGGGTACCTCTACCTCACCGAGCGCGGCTCGCCCACGCTCCACGTGACGATCGACCCGGACTACACCGTCGACCTCCCCGACGGGCGCCAGATCGTGGTCGGCGACGACGTGGCCACGCTCGTGAACTTCGCCGCGGGCGACGAGTACCGCTACCTCACCCACGACTCGCCTCCCACCCTGCACACCAGCATGAAGATCGATCGGGAGGACACCGACACCCGCATCCTGCTGGTGGCGTGGCTGGCCACCATCCTCGGTCTGGCCTGGTTCGGCTGGGTGAACCTGCAGCGGGTCGTGCGCGCCGCCCGCGACGACCGGCCGTTCGACCCCCGCAACCCCGTGCGCCTGCGCTGCCTCGCCGGGCTCGTGCTGGCGAGCCCCGTCATCGCCTGGGCCATGAGCCGCACCCTCGACGCGCTGTTCGACGGCAACCCGGCCGCGCACGTCGATCTGGACGGGCCGGGCTGGTGGTTCAGCCTCACCGTGGGGCTCGGGCTGCTGGCGCTGGCCCAGGTGTTCGGCGAGGGCGCCCGCCTGCGGGAGCTGGAGGAGACGACGGTCTGACGTGCCCGTCCGGGTCCACCTCGACGAGATGCTCGCGGCGCGGGGCATGACGCTCACCGAGCTGTCCGAGCGGGTGGGGATCACGCTGGCCAACCTGTCGATCCTCAAGACCGGCAAGGCGCGGGCCATCCGGTTCAGCACGCTCGAAGCGCTCTGCGAGGCGCTCGACTGCCAGCCGGGCGACCTCTTCAGCCGGGACTGAGCCGGCGCTCGCTCACCAGATGTCGTCGCCGCGCAGGACGGCGTCGGCGCCTCCGTCCACGAACACCACCTGGCCGGTGAGCCGGGCCGTGCTGGGGGCGGCCAGGAAGGCGATGAGCTCGGCCACGTGCTCGGGCCGGGCGTGGCCGCCGTAGGGCATGGGGACCGCCTCGGCCATGAGGGCCCGCATGCTCTCGTCGGCGAACAGCGGCTCGGTCATCGGCGTCTGAACGATGCCCGGCGCCACCGCGTTCAGGGCGATGCCCGCGCCGGCCCAGGCGTCGCTCGGCGCCTGGCGGCGGACCCAGCGGGCCAGCGCCCGCTTGGAGGACGGGTAGGCGCCCAGGCCGGCCCGGCCCGCCCGGGCCACCGCCGCGTCCTCGTCGCCGTCGAGGCACTCGGACACCAGGGCGGCGTCGTGGGCGTTGATGACCGACGACGATGCCGTGGTCACGGCCCGGGGCGAGTCGGATCGGGCCAGCAGTGGGCGCAGGCCCTCCAGCGTGGCGACGGCGCCGAAGTAGTTCACCCGCACGCACAGCTCGGGCGGGGCGTTCACGCCCGCGTTGGCGATCACGGCGTCGATCCGGCCGCCGGTGGCCTGCGTGACCGCCTCGACGAGGGCGCTCCGCCCGGCCGGGGTGGCCAGGTCCGTCGTGATCGTCGCGTCCCGCAGGTCGACGTCCACGACCCGGTGGCCGGAGGCGGACAGCAGCTCGCAGGTCGCCCGGCCGATCCCGGAGGCGGCGCCGGTCACGACGTAGGTGCGAGGGGCGTGGTCAGGCATCCGCCCAGTCTGGACGATGGCTGACAGGGGTGTCACAGGGCGGCCGCGAACGCCTCCGCCACCCGGGCCTGGTCCGCCGCGTCGAGCACGTCCCCGAGGCCGAGGGCGTGGAGGTCGACCAGGTCGGCGTCCTCGGCCCGGGCCACCCGGGCGATGGCGTCGTTGTAGGCGGCCACCGTGGCCGCGGGCACGCCGGCGACCTCGGGGGCGTTGGCCACCAGGACCCGGGCCTTGCCACCCCGCCCCAGGGCCCGGACCAGGTCACCGAGCGCCGACTCGTAGTCGGCCACCGGCGTGCCCGCGGCCAGGTCGTCGCGGGTGAGCCACACGGTGACCAGCGTCGGCTCCACCTCGCCGGCCAGCGCGACCTGCCTACGAGAGGCGTCGGCCACGGTGGCGCCCTGCTCGGCCGCGTTGACGAACACCGTGTCGCGCGGCAGCGCGGTGCGGAACAGCACCTTGGGCCACTCCTCCACCAGCGGCTGCTCGGTGCCGATCCCCAGCGTGGCGTCGGCCCCCACCGCCAGGTACACCTCGCCCGGACCGTCCGGCGCGGCGGCGGGAACGTCGTCCCCGGCCCTCCCGGAGCACGCGCTGGATGCCAGGACCAGCGCCAGCGCGAGCACCCCGACCGCCCGGCGCCGGGCCGGTCCCCTCACGCCTCGACCGCCTCACGGGCCGGGAGGCGGGCGGCACGGCGGGCGGGGATGGCCCCGGCCAACACGGCCAGCAGGCCGGCGCCGGCCACACCGGCGACCGCGATGGCGAGCGGGAGCTCGGGGCGCACACCGACCAGTCCCTGGCTGCGCAGGTAGCCGTTCACCACCACCCCGACCAGGGACGCCAGGCCCAATCCGCCCAGCGTGCCGATCAGGCCGCCCAGCAGACCGAGGACGCCCGCCTCCACCAGGAACAGGCGCAGGACGTCGCGGTCGCGGGCGCCGATGGCCTTGAGCACGCCGATCTCGCGGCGGCGCTCCCGGACCGCGGCCAGCAGGGCGTTGGTGATGCCGAGCGTGGCGATGGCCAGGGCGATGAGCCCGATGCCCGCCAGCACGATCTCGACCACCCGCAGGTAGCGCTGGACGCTGGCGATGAGGTTCTCGGGCGCGCTGGTGGAGTAGCCGATGTCCTGGATGCCGTTGCGGGTCGCGGCCACCCGGTCGAGGCCCCGGGCCACCACGAAGGCGCCGCTGTAGGGCGACGAGGGGAGGTCGAGCCGCTGGTCGGGCGCGCTCTCCAGCGACCAGGCCCGCGCCGGGCGGACGGCCTCCAGCGGCGCCAGCAGCGCGCCGGAGGTGGCCTGCTGGGCCACCACGCCCACGATCTCCATGCGGGTCCAGCGGTTGCGGATGCTGTCGCCGAACGAGCGGGGCGCACCCACCTCCAGCTCGACGCCCAGCATGCGGGCCGCATCCGTGCGCTCCAGCCCGAAGCGGGCGAGCCAGGTGGTGGTCACCGCCACCTCGGTCGACGACCCGGGGGCGGGCAGGCGGCCCGCCAGCACCGAGATGGGCAGGTCGTCGGCCCGGCGCACGTCGGCGCCCACCATGGTCTCGAACAGCACGCCCTGAGGGCCGCGGTCACGGTCGTAGCGGGGCTCGGTCGTGACGGTCGTGCCGTCGGCCAGCTGCACGGGATCGGGCACCGTGACGACCACGCGGGTGCTGACGAGCGGGATCACCGCCCGCACGTCGGGCAGGGCGGCGATGGCTTCCAGCGCGTCGTCGTCGAGGTCGCGGGGCTCGCCCGGCTGGGCGTCGTCCTGGTCCACCTGCGTCGGGTCGGGAGCGGCCGGGGCGACCTCGATCCCGGCCAGCGGGCCGCCGTCGGCGAGCTGGTCGAGCACCCGCACCTGGGCGGTGCGGGAGATCGTGAGCAGCGCCGAGAACAGCGCCGCGGCCAGGGCCACCGCCAGCACGGTCAGCGCCGCCCGGCCCGGGCGCCGGGCCACGCCCCGCGAGGCCAGGACGACGACGTCGCGCCAGCTCACGCCGCCCGGTGCCCCGCGTCGAGCTGGACCCGGACGGGGGCGCGGGCAGCCAAGGTCCGGTTGTGGGTCACGACCAGCAGCGTGCAGCCGTGCTCGTCCCGCAGCTGCTCCAGCAGGTCGATGACCGCGGCGGCCGAGCCCTCGTCCAGGTTGCCGGTGGGCTCGTCGGCCAGCAGCA
>DATBGF010000620.1:0-2484 GCA_036558145.1 Acidimicrobiales bacterium | reverse complement strand
CAGGCCGAACACGTGGTCGATATGGCCGTGGGTGAAGACGACCGTGTCGAGCGGCAGGTCGGTCCAGCGCCGCAGCCGCTCGTGGTTGGTGTCGGCCAGGAGCAGCTGGCCGGTGTCCACCAGGACCAGCGCGTCGTCGGTGGCGAAGGCGCTGACGTTGCCGAAGGCCGGGATGAAGGCGATGCCCGGCGCCACCTCGTCGAGGTCACGGGTGCTGGTCACCGGGTGGACCTCACCGACGGTCACCTCGCCGCGCCACAGCTTGTCGGTCAGGTCGAGCACGGAGTCACCCATGCGGCGACCCTATTCGCCGGGCCGGTCGTCAGCTCAAGGACGGCGTGGGCTGGTCCCAGGCGGCCTCGGAGCGGAGCACCGTGGACACGACGTGGCTGCGGCTGGGCGAGTCCAGCTTGTTGAGGATGCTGGACACGTGGCGCTTGGCGCCGTGCAGCGAGATCCCGAGCTCGCGGCTGATCTCCTTGTTGCTGAGGCCGGCCACGAGCAGCTCGAGCACCTCGCGCTCGCGGGCGCTGAGCAGCTGGGCCCGCCCGGCCACGTCCGACGACCCCGCCTGCACCCAGGTGAGCAGGAACGACGAGATCGGGTCCGGCAGGTGGCGGGCGCCCGAGGCCACGTCGTGGAGGGCCCGGTCCAGCGAGTCGATCGACAGCTCGGGCAGCACCACGTAGCCGTCGGCCGAGCACTGGACGGCCACCGACAGCACGCTCGGCTCCAGGCTGGGGACCATCGCCACCACCCGGGTCCGGGCGAGGACGTCACGCGCGTCGGGGCGGAGCCGGCGGAGGTCGGCCGCCTCCACCAGGCTGACCTGGGCCCAGCCGGTGGCGATCGCCCCGACGACGACCTCCTCCGCCGTCCGGTAGCTGCGCCAGGAGACGCCGTCGAGCGCGCCGAGCATCACCTCCAGGCCCCGCCGGACGACCTCGGGGCCCGCTGCCAGGGCGACCGTCAGATCCATCTCATCCTCCCCCAGGGACGACCGGTGTGCTCACACTCACAGCGTGCACCGCGAGCGATAGCCGAGCGCCCCGTGGGGCGTCACCCGGGCGTCAGCGGGGGGTCAGGCGGCCTGCTCGTCGCAGTCGTCGTCGCTGCCCTGGGCCACCGCGGCCCGGGCCTGGACCCGGCGCCGGTGCCACGACGTGACCAGCTCCATGAGCGCCCCGAAGCCGATGGCGAGGGCGATGCCGAGGCCGGTGGCCAGCAGCGTCTGGTCGTGGAAGGTGCTCCCGCCGATGTAGCCCAGGGCGGTGGCGAAGGAGGCCCACAGCAGCCCGGCGAAGATGGTGGTCGGGGTGAAGCGGTGGAGGGGGTAGGCGGTCCGTCCGGCGATGAACGTCGCCGCCGTGCGGCCGCCGGGGACGAAGCGGGCGATGACCAGCAGGGCCGGGCCGCGCTTGTCGAGCTGCTCGGCCGCCCAGGCCTGCAGGCGGGCGACCTTGCCCCGGTCCTTGGCCGGCTGGGGACGGCCGCGGCGGGTCCAGCGCCCGATCGAGTAGGACATGTGGTCGCCCAGCACCGCTCCCGCCGCGGCCGCCAGGATCAGCGGGACGACGTGCAGCCGTCCCTGCCAGGCCAGCACGCCGCCGAGCACCACCGCGCTCTCGCTCGGGAGCACGGGCACGACGACGTCAAAGGCCGCCAGGACCAGGACCAGGAGGTAGGCCAGCGCTGCCAGGTCAGCCAGGAAGTCGAGGGTGATCACCGCTCGGCCTCCTTCCGCCGGTGCGCCGCCGCGCTGGTTGACATGACAGGAACGCTAAGGGCGTCAACCCGCCGAGGGCATCGGGGATTCCCCCCAGGGCACAGTTCTTCGGCCGGGGCAAGGAGGGTCTGGCCGGGCTGCGCCCGCATGACCAGGGGGTTCGAGGTCATGAGACGACCCTAAGCGCCCCCGCTTGCAAAACGGATGCAGCCTGCTGGTGTCCCGAGGGTGGGGACAACCCCACCCTGTGTCTTGCTCGCCAGCGACCGGCTATCGGGGTGCGAGGTCGCGCACGGCCTGGCGGGTGTCCCCGCCGAACGGCAGCAGCGCCAGCGCCGGCGTGGTGACGCCGTTGTCGATGTAGCGCTGGACGTGCTCACGGCAGGCCTCGGGACTGCCCCAGATGATCAGCTCGTCGACGAGCGAGTCCGGGATGGCGGCCAGGGCGCCCCGGCGGTCGCCCTCCTTCCACAGCCGCCACATGTCCGCCAGCATCTCGCCCCGGCCCAGCCAGTCGTGGAACGCCGCGTACACGGGCACGTTCAGGTAGGCGGCGATGGCGTAGCGGCCCATGTTGCGCACGGTCTCGGCGTCGTCGTTCACGGCCACGAAGATGCGGGCCACGATCTCCCGGGGCTCGCCCCCACCGGCCTCGTGCACGATGGGCGCCACGGTGGCGACGTCGTCGGCCGACAGCCAGTTGATGATGGCCCCGTCACCTTCCTTGCCGGCGAGACGGAGCATGCCTTCCCGCAGCG
>DATBGF010000619.1:0-3491 GCA_036558145.1 Acidimicrobiales bacterium | reverse complement strand
TTCCTGAACAGCCCCCAGCCGACCTCGGGCACGCCCAAGGCGGGCAGGTATGCCCCCGGCGACCGGGTGACCGTGCGCCGCATGGCGCCCGAGCGGCACCACCGCTGCCCCCGCTACCTGCGGGGCGTCACCGGCGAGGTGGCCGCGGTCCCCGGGGCCTGGCCGCACCCGGGGGACAAGGAGCCCGAGCCCATCTACACGGTCCGCTTCGCCAACGCCGACCTGTGGGGGGCCGACGCCGAGCCGGGCACCCTGTCCGTCGACCTGTGGGAGAGGTACCTGGAGTGAGCGAGCACGGGCACCATCCGGCCGAGCCCAGCGCCGTCGAGCGGCGGGTGACGGCCATCGAGTCCCTGCTGGTGGAGAAGGGCCTGATCACCAGCGACATGGTCGACGCGGTGATCGAGACGTTCGAGCACGACCTCGGGCCCCTCAACGGCGCCAAGGTCGTGGCCCGGGCCTGGGTGGACGACGCCTACCGCGCCCGCCTCCTCGCCGACGGCACCGCCGCCATCGGCGAGCTGGGGCTGGGCGGCGCCGAGGGCGAGCACCTCACCGTGCTGGAGAACACCGCGACCGTCCACAACCTGGTCGTGTGCACGCTGTGCTCGTGCTACCCCTGGCCCGTGCTGGGACTGCCGCCCCGCTGGTACAAGGACGCCGCCTACCGGGCCCGGGCCGTGCGCGAGCCCCGCAAGGTCCTGGCCGAGTTCGGCACCACCCTGCCCGACGGGGTCGAGGTGGCGGTGTGGGACTCCAGCGCCGAGGTCCGCTACATGGTCCTGCCGCTGCGCCCGGAGGGGACCGGCGACCTGTCCGAGGACGCGCTCGTCCCCCTCGTCACCCGCGACCACATGATCGGCACCGTGAGGTGACCGACACGCTGCCCGAGGGCATCCCCCGGGCCAACGGCGAGCCGGTGTTCGCGGCCCCGTGGGAGAGCCGCGCGTTCGGGCTGGCCGCCGCCTACCTCGACAGCCGGGGCGAGGACTGGGCCCGGTTCCGCCATCACCTCATGGACGCCATCGCCGGCAGCGACCCCGAGACCCCTTACTACGAGGCCTGGGTGCGGGCGCTCGACCGCCTGCTGGCCGAGGACGGCCTGCGCTAAGGGGCACAGGGGCCGCGGGGTCGCGCTGGTACCCTTCGCCCCGATGCCGCCGGAACCGCCTGCCTCAGACCCGCGCCTGCTGGTCATGCACGCGCTGCGGCTCAAGGGCACCGCCGACGCGGCCACGGTGGCCGGCGAGACGGACCTGCCCGCCGAGGAGGTCGCGGCCCAGCTCGACAAGCTGGCGGGCGAGGGGCTGGCGGCGGAGCGGACCGGCGCGCTGACCGGCTGGACGCTCACCGCCGCGGGCCGGGCCGAGCACCTCGCGGCGCTGCGCCACGAGGTCGACGCCGCCGGGGCCCGCGCCACGGTCACCGGCGTGTACGAACGGTTCCGGGCGCTGAACACCGGTGTGCTCGACGCCGTCTCGCGCTGGCAGGTCCGCACCGAGCGCGGCCACATGGTCCGCAACGACCACCGCGACGCCGCCTACGACGCCCGGGTGGTGGCCGACCTGGCCCGCCTGGGCGAGCAGGCCACCCCGCTGGTCGACGACCTGGCGGGCACACTGGCCCGCTACCGCGGCTACGGGCCCAAGCTGGCCGAGGCGGTGGCGCACGTGGAGGCGGGGGAGGGCGACTGGTTCGCCAAGCCCGTCATGCCCAGCTTCCACACCGTGTGGTTCGAGCTGCACGAGGATCTGCTGGCCACGCTGGGCCTGGAACGCAGCGACGAGAGTGACGAGGCGGCGTCTTGATCCACGAGGAAGGAGTGTCGTAGATGGGCATCGCTCGCTTCGGCAAGGTCCTGACCGCCATGGTCACGCCGTTCCACGAGGACGGCAGCCTCGACGTCGACGGCGCGGCCACGCTGGCCCGCTGGCTGGTGGAGCAGGGCAACGACGGCCTGGTCCTGTCCGGCACGACCGGCGAGGCTCCCACGCTCAGCGACGACGAGGCGGTGGCGCTGTGGCGCGCCGTCCGGGCTGCGGTCAACGTCCCACTGCTGGCCGGCACCGGCAGCAACGACACCCGCCACACGATCGAGCTCTCCCAGCGCGCCGCCGAGACCGGCGTGGACGGGCTGCTGGTCGTGTCGCCGTACTACAACCGGCCGCCCCAGGCCGGGCTCGACCTCCACTACCGGGCCGTGGCCGCCGCCACCGACCTGCCGGTCGTCATGTACGACGTCCCGTCCCGGACCGGCCGGGCCATCTCGGTCGCCACCATCGTGCGGCTGGCCAACGAGGTGCCCAACATCGTCGGGCTGAAGGACGCCCGCGGCAACCCGACCCAGGCCAACGAGATCATCGCCGGGGCGCCCGACGACTTCGACCTGTACTCCGGCGACACCGGGCTCACGCTGTCGCTGCTGGCGGTGGGGGCGGTGGGCGTCGTCGGCGTCTGCAGCCACTGGACCGCCGGCCTGCACGCGGAGATGATCGCCGCCTTCGAGAAGGGCGACATCGAGACCGCCCGGCAGATCAACGCCCGCCTGGCGCCCTCGTTCGCGGTCGAGAGCAGCGACACCTGGGTCCACACCGCGGCGGCCAAGGCGGCCATGGCGGCGCTGGGCCAACCGGCCGGTCCGTGCCGGCTGCCGCTGCCACCACTGGGCGACGACGTGCACGCAGCGGTCCGCAGGGTGCTCGACGACCTCGGGCTCGCGGCCCGTGGCTGAGCCGGTACGCGTCACCTTCCTGGGCGGGCTGGGGGAGATCGGCCGCAACTGCGCCTGCATCGAGGTCAACGGGCGCATCCTGCTGCTCGACGTCGGCCTCATGTTCCCCGAGCTGGACATGCTCGGCGTGGACCTGGTCCTGCCCGACTTCACCTACCTGCGCCAGAACGCCGACCGGGTGGACGGGGCCATCATCACCCACGGCCACGAGGACCACATGGGCGGCCTCAGCTACCTGCTGCGCGAGCTGTCCTTCCCCATCTACGGCTCGGCCCTCACGCTGGGCCTGGCCCGCAACCGCATCGAGGAGGCCGGGGTCCTCGAGCGCACCGAGCTGATCCCCGTGTCCGACGGCGAGCGCCGCCGCATCGGGCCGTGCGACGTCGAGTTCATCCCGGTCACCCACTCGGTGCCCCACGGCTTCGCCACCGCCTTCCACACGCCGCAGGGCACGATCCTGCACACCGGCGACTTCAAGCTCGACCTCACGCCGGTCGACGGGCGGCTCACCGACCTGGCCCGCATCGGGGCGCTGGCGTCGGGCGACGGCATCCGGCTGCTGCTGAGCGACTCCACCAACGCGGACGAGCCCGGCTACGCCCGCAGCGAGACGTCGGTGGGCCAGGTGCTCTACCACCTGTTCCACGAGCACGAGGGCCGGCGCATCGTCATCGCCTGCTTCGCCAGCCACATCCACCGGGTGCAGCAGATCGCCGACGCCGCCGTCGCCTTCGGCCGCAAGGTCGCCACGCTCGGCATG
>DATBGF010000618.1:0-3256 GCA_036558145.1 Acidimicrobiales bacterium | reverse complement strand
GACGAGACCCTCGGCGCGCTCGACCTCGCCGAGCGGGCGAACGTGCGCGTGGGGGCGCTGTCCGGCGGGCAGCGCAAACGGGCCAGCATCGCGGTCGAGCTGCTCACCCGGCCTGCGGTCTTCTTCCTGGACGAGCCCACGTCCGGGCTCGACCCGGCCACCGCCCGCGAGGTGCTGCGGCTCCTCCGGCGGCTGGCGGCGGACGGCACCACGATCGTCCTCACCACCCACAGCCCGACGGACATCGACCTGTGCGACCGCATCGTGTTCCTCGCCCGCGACGGCCACCTGGCCTTCGTCGGGACCCCGGCCGAGGCGCGGCAGTACTTCGAGACCACCGACCTCACGGTGGCCTACGAGCGCCTCGCCCTCGAGGACACCCCGGAGACGTGGGCGGAGCGCTTCGCGGCCGTCCGCGGCCCGGCGCCGTCGGTGCCGCCGAGCCCCGTCGCCGTGCCGTCGCCGGTGGTCGTGCGGCGGGCAGGCCCCGTGCGCCAGTGGGCCGTGCTGACCCGGCGCAGCGGGGACCTCCTGTTCCGCAACCGGCTCACGCTGGCCGTGCTCGTGGGATCACCGGCGCTCGTGATCGCCATGATGGCCGTGCTGTTCCGCCCGGGCGCGTTCGACGGTCCGGCGACGGACGAGGCGACCCAGACGATGTTCTGGCTCGCCTTCGCCGGGTTCTTCTTCGGGCTGACCTACGGGCTGCTCCAGATCGTCGGGGAGATGCCGATCCTGCGCCGGGAGCGCCTGGCCGGCCTGAGCGCGACGGCCTACGTCGGCGCCAAGGTGGCGGTGCTGACGCCCGTCCTCCTCGGGGTCTCGGTCGGGATGCTGGCCGTGCTCCGGGCCCTGGACCGGCTGCCGTCGGCCGGCGGCGGCGCCTACGCCGGGCTGCTGCTGACCCTCACGCTGGAGTCCCTGGCCGCCCTGGCCCTCGGCCTGCTCGCCTCGGCCTCGGTCACGAACGTGGCCCAGGCCACCCTGGCGCTGCCCATGCTGTGCTTCCCGCAGGTCCTCTTCGCCGGGGCGATCGTCCCGGTCCCCGACATGGCCGCCCCCGGCCAGGTCATGAGTGTCGGCCTGGCCAACCGGTGGGCCTTCGAGTCCCTCGGGCGGGCCCTGGAGCTCGGCCACCCGCCCGCCTTCGCCGGCAGCCCGGCCGCCGGCTGGGCCATCCTGGCCGGCTTCGCGGCTGTACTGCTCGCCGCCACCGTCGCCGTGATCGCCCACCGGGCCCCGGCCTGAGCGCCGGCTCGGGGCCCGGTCAGGCGATACCGATCCGCAGGACCTCGCCGCCGCCGGCGCAGATCCCGCAGTTGGAGACGTACGCGTTGTCGCCCTGCACGGCGATGCCGTAGGGAGCGAACAGCCCGTCGCTCAGGATCGTCGAGACGGTCCCGTCCGGCGCCACCCGCTTCAGGGCTCCGGTGAAGTCTCCCGACAGGATGCCGTTCGTCGCGATCTCGACGACGAGGAGGTCGCCGTTGCCGGCGAACGCGAGGTCGACGATGTTGGTGAACCCCGACGCCCAGACCTGCGGCTCCTGGCCCGGCACCACCCGGTAGATGTTGGCCCCGCCCACAGGGAAGGGGAACCCGGTCAGCTGGCTGACGTAGTAGGCGCCGTCGGGCCCGGTCACGACCGAGGTCGGGACGGCGTCCATCGAGAAGGGTGCGCCTCCCGGCCCCGGCACGTCGCGGTTCGGGAACGTGGCGATCGTCGAGACCCGGCCCCGGCGGTCGACCGACAGCAGGCTGTTGCCCCCGGAGTCGGCCAGCACCTGGCCGGCGCCCGTGGCGATCATCCCGTTCGGGTTGGAGTCCGGACCGTCGGCGTTCGGGTCGACCGCGGTCTCGAAGTCGCCGATGTCGGCGACGTTCTGCCAGGCGTTCTGCATGAACTGGGCCCGGACCACCCGGGCCATGTCGGCCAGTGCCGGGAACTGCTCCCGGAGCGCCGGGTCGGCGCCCAGCCCGAACGTCACGAACCGGCTGGAGCCGGAGAAGGCGATGTGCATCGGCCCGATCGCCGACGACCCGGCCGGGGTGCCACCCGTGCCGTCGGCCGCGTACGAGGGCAGACCGGTGAGCACTCGGGCCTGCTCGCCGCGCTTCAGGTTGACGCGGGTGACGGCTCCCGACAGCCCGAAGCACGAGGGCCCCTCCGGGCCGACGAAGCACGGGCCGTCGCCGCCGCGGCCCGCCTCGGCCACATAGAGGTGACCGTCGGGCCCGAAGGCGAGCCCCCGGGGGTTGTCGAGTCCCGTCGCCACGGTCTCGACGCTTGCCTGGGCGTCGGCGGGCACAGCCACGGCCATCCCCGCCAGGAGGGTCGTGGCTGCCACCAGCAGCCGGAACGCAGGTCGCCGGGTCATAGAATCTCCTGTCGAAGTCTGCGGCTGTGTCTTGCACGCCCGCGGGCGAGCCGGCGCGTGGTCACGATCCGGGATTGACGCTGTGGCGACCAACGGTGCCACGCCGCGTCACCGCAACCAAGCGCCGTTCGCCGTGGCGGAACGGCGCGAGGCGCCGGCTGGTGAACGCCCACCGCCCGGTCAGCAGGTGGCCGCGCCCGTGTGGTCTCAGGGTGCCGGCCGGGGGCGAGCATGGTGGCAGCGGACTGCATCGCGTCGGCGAAGACCTGGCCGGCGCCGGCTCGGTGGAGGTAGCAGGCGAAGAGGTTGCTGCCGTTCCCCATGACTGCGCGCCACTTGGTGCTGCAGTCGACCGCTGCCACCTGCTCGACGATGCCCAGGATGTCCGCGACCGGGGCGTCCAGGCCGCCCATCTCCTCCGGGATCAGCAGGCGGTTGATGCCGGTGGCCCGCAGGGCGGCGACCATCTCCTCGGGGAGCCGCCGTCGGCGCTCGGCGGCGGCCGCATGCTCGCGGACCACCGCCAGGACCGCCGCGACCTCGTGCTGTCCGTCGGTGATGTCCATGGCCCCTCCACCGTCGGGCCGTAGGCGCACGGCGTCCATCCCATATCTCTGGGGGGAGCTGCCGTGGAGGCCATGGCGGAGGCCGAAGCCCGGGCATCTGGGACAGCGAGGGTCTGACCGTTCGCGAGCGTTTGTCCGGCTCGCGGTGAATTGCGTTCAAGACATCTTCGCCCTCGGCTTTCTACGGTGCGAGCCAACTCGAGTCCGCCGGGCCGCAAGGAGGAGAGCGTGTGTCCATCACAAGGCATCGAGACATCGCCGGCGCCGTCGACGCGCTGCTGCCTGTCGTGCGTCGCCGCGCTGACGACATCCA
>DATBGF010000617.1:0-8434 GCA_036558145.1 Acidimicrobiales bacterium | reverse complement strand
GCGAGACGACGACGGTCAGCGCCGACAGGAACACCGCCTTGCCGGCGGTACTCAGCGTGTTGGCGATCGCGTCCAGCGGGCGGTAGCCGTCTTCGCGTTCTTCCCGGTAACGGGACACGATGAACAGGCTGTAGTCGATGCCGACGGCCAGGCCGATCATCATCGAGAAGTTCATCGACCACACCGACAGCGGCGTGAACACCGTGAGCAGGTGCAGGCTCGCGAAGCCGACCGCGATGCCCGCGAGGGCCAGGATCAGCGGCAGCCCGGCGGCGAGCAGCATCCCGAAGGCGACGAACAGCAGGATCATGCTCGGCAGTCCGGAGAGCAGCTCCGCCTTGTGGAGCGCCTGCTCGTTGATGTGGTTGAAGTCGCTCCACACCGGCCACTCGCCGGTCACCTCGGCCCGGGCGCCCGCGGGGAGGTCGAGCGAGCCGACGTAGTCCCCGAGCTCGCCGGCCGCGACCGGTCGTTGCGCGTCGTCGCCGACCGCCTGGGCCACGGGAACGATCGCGGTGCGGCCGTCACGGGCGATGAGCCCGGCGTCGGCGGGCAGGGCCAGGGGGTCGGCGACGCCGGTGGCCCGGGGCGCGCCGGCCAGCGCGGTGACCAGGTCCCGCAGGCCCGCCGGATCGGTGCCGATGGGGGTCGATTGCTGGTAGACGACGACCGGGCTCTCGGCGCCGAGGGCGGGGAAGTCGCGCCGCAGCTCGTCCCGGACCTGCTGGGCGGTGGAGCCCTGCGCCTCCCACCCGGCGCCGGACAGCGCGCCGTTCAACGTGAGCGCCAGCGGCGCGGCGGCCAGCGTGACGGCCAGCCAGAGCCCGATCACCAGGCGCCGGCGGCGAGCGGAGAACGCGGCCAGCCGCGCGAACCACCCCTTCGTCGTCGCCGGTGCGGGCGCGGGTGCAGGTGCGGGTGCGGGCGGTGTGGTGGACGTGACGGCCAAAGCGAGTCTCCTCGTCGGATACCCCCAGGGGTATAAGAACATACCTTGGGGGGTATACTGTTGCCAACCCTGAACCAGAGGAGATCGCCATGCAGCTGCCCGACGAGGTCGTCGACGACGTGCGCAAGCGCCTGCGACGCGCCGCGGGCCAGGTGGTCGCGATCGAGCGGATGCTGGCCGACGGTCGGGAGTGCCGCGACGTCGTGACCCAGCTCTCCGCCGCCACCAAGGCCCTCGAGCAGGCAGGGTTCAAGCTGGTCGCCGCCGGGCTCAGCTACTGCCTGGAGAACCCTGACGACGCCACCGCCGACGGCTATCCGATCGAAGCCGTCGAGCGCATGTTCATGAAGCTCGCCTGACGTTGGAGCCCCCCATGGCCATCATCCCCTGCCCCTCGTGCGGCCAGAAGAACCGGGTCCCCGTCGCCGCCGGCGGCACCCCCACGTGCCCCCGCTGCAAGCAGCCGCTGCCCTGGCTCGTCGAGGCGGCCGCCGGCTCGGTCGACGCCGCGCTGAAGGCGAACGTGCCCGTGCTCGTGGACCTGTGGGCCCCCTGGTGCGGGCCCTGCCGCATGGTGGCGCCGATCCTCGAACAGCTCGCGGTCGAGCGCGCCGGTCGGATCAAGGTCGTCAAGGTCAACGTCGACGAGCTGCCGGAGGTCTCCGCCCGCTACGGCGTGCAGGGCATCCCGACGCTGCTGCTGGTCTCGGACGGGCGCGAGATCGCCCGCCAGGTCGGCGCGGCCCCGAAGGCCGCCCTCACCCGCTGGCTGGACCAGCACCTCACCGCCCCGACGCGGTAGAACAACGTTCTACCGCTGCTCCGCCCGGGAGCAGCCGTCGATCGGGGGGTTCGGGTGCCTGTCCGGAAGCCGGCAGATCTGGCCAAGGGTGGTGGCGGGCGCTGGCCGCACACCGGGGAAGGGTTCCGCAGCGAGCGCTGGGGCGATCTCGAGGTCGGCTACACCACCGCGGGACCGCTCGACTGCACACCCGTCTACGCCGGCCTGCCCGGCGGGGTGTGCTCGTGCCCGCACTACGGCTACGTGTTCTCGGGACGGCTGCGGTGCGTGTTCCCCGGGACCGAGCGGCCCGAGGAGGTCGCCGAGGCCGGGGATGCGTACTACTTCCCGGCCGGCCACGTCCTGATCTACGACGAGCCGAGCGAGGTCCTCGAGTTCAACCCGGCGGCGGCCCTGGCCGACCTGATGGACCACATCGAGCGGCTGGCATCGAGCGGCGGCTGAGCGCGGTGACCGTGCCCGCGGCCCCGGCCTTCGATCCGGTCCCCGACGACGCCACGACGGTCCTGGATCCCGCGTGGCTCGCGACCGCGCTCGACCTGGTCACCGATGGTGACCGGATCGTCGACGTCGAGCCGGGCGACTCGTCCCGGACGGTCGCCGAGAAGCTCCGCTTCACCGTCACCGTCGAGGGCGCCGACGGCGGGCGGCGCCGTCATCCGCTCTGCGCCAAGGGCCACTTCGGCGACGGCTTCAACTCGCTGCTCACCGAGGCGCACGCCTACCGCGACCTCCTGCCCGGCCTCGCGGTGCGGGCGCCCCGGGCGCACTACTGCGGGATCGACGACGCCGGTGGCCGTGGGCTGATCCTCATGGATGACGTGGACGGGCTGGGGGGTCGCTTCGTCGGCTCCCTGGCTCCGTACCCGGTCGAGACCTGCCGGGACTCCCTCGGACAGCTCGCCGCCCTCCACGCGGGGACCTGGGGCGCCGAGGACTGGTCCGCACCCTGGCTGGCGCCGAGGGTCGCCACGATGGCCCGGATGTGGCCCGCCGGGACGCTCCAGGACCTGCTCGACGACGGTCGCGCCGCCGATGTCCCCCCGGTCCTGCGCGACGCCGGCGCGCTGCAGGCGGCGATGGCGGCGACGGCCGAGGTCCCGGCCACCTGTGTGCTGCACGGCGACACCCACTCGGGCAATGCGTACTTCGACCGCGACGGCCGGGTGTGCTGGCTCGACTGGCAGGTGGCCCAGCGCGGGCACTGGTCGCTCGATGTCAGCTACCACCTGGGGACCGTCCTCGACACCGACACCCGGCGCACGCACGAGCGCGACCTGCTGGAGCACTACCTGGCCGCCCTCGCCGGGCACGGCGTCACGCCACCGCCCTGGGACGAGGCCTGGGAGCGCTACACGCTCGGCTTCACCTGGGGCTTCTTCCTCTGGACCATCACCCGCATCAGCTCCCGCGAGGTCGTCCTCATCCACCTGCCCCGGCTCGGCGCGGCACTCGCAGACCACGAGACCTTCCCGCGGCTCGGGGTCACCTAGCCGGCCGGGGCGACGCCAGACTCAGGGCGTGAGCACCCAGATCTCGTACCTCTGGCGCGGTCCGATCAGCGACGACGAGATGGTCGACCTCGTGCACTCCCACGGCGGTCGGAGCGAGCCCGGCTGGTGGGATCGGGTGCGCCCGCACAGCCTCGGCTGGATCAGCGCCCGCGACGGCGCCGGGCTGCTCGTCGGGTTCGTGAACGTCGCGTGGGACGGGAGCGACCACGCCTTCCTGGTCGACACGAAGACCCGCACGAGCCACCAGCGCCAGGGCATCGCCACCGAGGTGGTGCGCCGCGCCACCCTCCAGGCCAAGGCCGCCGGCTGCGAGTGGCTCCACGTCGACTTCGAGCCCCACCTCGGCGCGTTCTACTTCGCCGCCTGCGGGTTCCGCCCGACCGACGCCGGCCTGATCCACCTCTACGCTCACGGCGAGGGTGCAGGCGACGCCGACGGCGACGGCTGACCGCGGCGGGCGCCCTCCTGCTCCGGGACGTCGTGGTACAGCCCGAGCAGCGTGAGGTCGTAGGTCACCTTGGTGAGGCCGGCGATGACCAGGGGCCACCCGAACGTCGTGCGCTCCAGCAGCAGGCCGGCCAGCAGCGGTGTCAGCGCCGAGGCCAGGCTGCGGGGGACGTTGGTCACGCTGGCGGCCGCGGCCCGCTCGTCCGGCGGCACCACCGCCATGACGAAGGCCTGGCGGGCCGGCACGTCCATCTGGGCGAACAGGGCGCGGGCCAGGAGCAGGGCGATGGCGACGCCGCCGCTCGGGGCGAAGGCAGCCAGGACCAGCAGGCAGTTGGCCGGGATGTGGGTGTACGCCATCGTCCGGATGAGCCCGATCCGCCGGGCCAGCCGCGGGGCCAGGGCCTGGGAGCACGCCCCCAGCAGCCCGGCGGCGAAGAACACCGCCCCGGTGGTGGCGGCGGACAGGTCGAAGCGCAGGTGGAGCCACAGCACCAGCAGGGAGGTCACGACGAACCCGCTGCCGGCCGAGTCGAGGCTGAACAGCGCGGCCAGCTCCAGCACGATGTGACGCGACGAGTGGAGCACCCGGCGCGGGGGCCGGTCGGCGGCCGGCGGCGGGGCGACGCTGCGGGCGAGCCCGCGGTAGAGGGCGAGGATCACCACCGCCAGCAGGGCGTAGAGCACGAACCCCGAGCGCTGGGCCGTCGTCACGTCCCACCCCTCGCGGTGGGCGAGCACCTCGGGCAGGCCGGAGGCCAGGGCGCCGAGGGCAGCGGTGAAGATGGCCGCCAGGTTGTACGCGGCGAACAGCCGGGGCCGCTCGGGCGCTGCCACCTCCCCGGCGACGTAGGCCTGCTCGTTGGGGAGGAACACGCTCACGTCGCCCGCCGACGGGTTGAGCGTGCCGACGACGGCCACGACCAGCAGCGGCCAGAACCACACCACGGTGGCGAACCCGACGCCGGTGGCCGCCATCAGCAGGCAGGCCCACAGCAGCAGCACCCGCAGCGACGTCCGGTGGGCCGTCAGGCCGAACGACAGGGTCAGCACAGCCGATCCGACCAGCGTGCCGGTCACGATCGCCCCCACCCGGGCGGGAGAGAACCCGAGCCCGGTCAGGTACTGCGCCAGCAGCACGCTGACGAACCCATCGGCGAACCCCCGGATGGCGCGCCCCGCCACGATCCGGGACACGTCCGGCGACCACCCCCCGGCCGGTAGACGACGCACCCCCCATTCCTAGCCGCGCCGGCGTCGCCCGGGATCAACCCGACGTTCAGCCGTCATTCAGGATGGGGTGGGACCCTGCCTGGGAGTGTCTGACCCGCGGCCGTACGCTCGCGGCATGGCGGAGGCCCCGCCGCGATGACCCCCGCCCAGTACCTGGCGGGGGCGGTCGCCCTGGGGATCGCGCTGGCGTCGTTGGGCCTGGTCGCCGGCCGGCTGCGCCAGGCCTTGCTGCCCGGCTACCGCGGCGCCACGGGCCACCTCGCCTCCGTCATCCTGGGACTGGCGCTCCTCGTCTGCGTGCTCCAGACGGCCGGCTCGGTCGGCGAACTCCGTCGCGGGGTGGTGGTCGTGGCCGTGCCGGCGGTGGCGCTGCTGGTCGCGGCGGCCGCACCTCGGCTCGGTCGGCGCGCCGGACCAGCCGACACAGGCAGAGAGCCCCGCCCAACCGCACGTGGGCGGACACGGGCGCCGGTCGTCGTGGCGTTGGTCCTGGCTGCCCTGGTGGTGGCGCAGTGGTCCGTCCACACCAGCGCGGCGATGGAGCGCGGCATGTCCGATCTCGACTCGCTGCGCTATCACGGCCCGTTCGCGGCGCGCTTCGTGCAGCAGCACAGCGTCACCGGGCTGCAGCGCACCTCGGCCGAGAACCAGGAGACCTACTTCCCCGGCAACGCCGAGATGCTCGATGCGTACGGCATCCTGCTGTTCGGCAGCGACGTGCTCACGCCCGTCCGCAACCTGGGCTGGCTGGCCCTCGCCCTGCTGGCCGGGTGGTGCGGCGGGGCCCGGTTCGGCCACGGGCCTGCGGCCCTCGCGGGCGTCGCCGCGGTGTGCTCCACTCCCCTGCTGGCCACCATCGAGCCGGGCTCCGCCAAGAACGACGTCGCCGCGCTCGCGCTGGTGCTGGCGGCCGCCGCGCTCGCGCTGCACGCCCTACCGGATCCGCCCGCTCGCGGTCCCCGGCTGGCCGGGCTCGCGCTGGCGGGGGCCGCCGGCGGCCTGGCCGCGGGGACCAAGCTCACGGTGCTCGGACCGCTCGCGGCCCTCGGCGCCGGGGCCTGGCTGCTGTCCGGGCCCGGCCACCGCCGCCGGGCGGCCCTGTGCCTGGCCGTGCCGGCGCTGGCGACCGGGGCGTTGTGGTACGTGCGGAACCTCGTGCACACGGGCACGCCGCTCCCCTGGTTCCGGATCGACCTGGGCTTCGTCACCCTGGCCGGCCCGCCCATGCCCTTCGACGAGCGCTTCGCCCACTCGGTCGCCCACTACTCCGGGTCCGTGGGGTTCTGGACGCAGACCGCGCTCCCGGGCCTGCTGCACTCGTTCGGGGCGCTCGGGCCGCTCCTGGTCGCCGGCGGTGCCGGCGCGGCGGTGACCGCCACCAAGGGACGCTCCCGGCCGGCGCGGCTCGCCGGCGCCGTGGCGCTGGCCGGCATGGTCGCCTACCTGTTCACGCCCTGGGGTGCGGGTGGGCCTGAGGGCGACCCCCGGCTCTTCGCCGCCGACCTCCGCTTCCTGGCGCCCGCGCTCGGGCTGGCCGCCATCGCGGCCGCCGGCTCCCGCCTCGCCCCGGCCGCCCTGGCGGGCGCGGCCGTGCTCGTGTCGGTCGACTTGGCCCAGTCCGCCGGGGGCGGATCGTCCCTGGTGGCGACGGTCGTCCTCGCCGCCGCCCTCTGTGGCGCCGTCGTCGCCGCGGGCCGGGCCCGCGCCTGGCCCGCGCGGCTGCCGGCCGGGGCCCTGGCCGCCGCCGTCGCGGTCGTGGGAGTGGGGGTGGGCGGCTGGCCCGTGCAGCGTGACTACCTGGACGACCGCTACGCCGGGAACCAGCTCGGCCACGGCATCGAGCTGCCGATGTTCCGCCACATCAGCGGCGCGCGCGTGGCGGTGGGCGGCTTCGCGGACGACTACCAGCTCTACGGCCTCGGGCTGAGCAACCAGGTCCAGTTCAACGGGGTCACCGGGCCCGACGGCTCGTACCGCCGGGCCGCCACCTGCGAGGAGTGGCTCACGGGCCTGCAGGCCGGCGGCTACGACTACGTGGTCGTGAGCGTGTCCCCCGCCGCCCACCACGTCACCCCGCCGCCCGAGGAGGAGTGGACCGAGGCCGATCCGTCCGCCTACGAGGTCGAGCGCAGCGGCCTCACGACGGTCTTCCGGCTGGTGGGGCGGCCCGATCCGGCGTCGTGCGGGGCTCCCCGTCTCGCCTGACGACCTCCCGGCTGACGTCGCCGTCGCAGACGGCGGCCGGGCTGTCCGGGCCGGTGAGCGAGCGGTCGGGCGGCGTGGCGAACCGGTAGACGAGCACCGAGCCGTCGAGCACCCCCACCGGGCAGTAGGCGCGCAGCCAGGACAGGTCGGCGCGGTGGTAGGCGGTCAGCCGCGACGCCGACACCGCGACCCAGCCGGTGACCGGGGTGGGCGGCGCCGGCAGGGCGTGGGCGCGCGGCAGCGTGGCGGGGCCCAGGCCCGACGGCCCGAAGTAGACGACCGCCGCCGCCGGGTGCTCGCCGGTCCAGTCCGCCAGCGCGTTGTAGGACTCGCCCCAGTCGAGGTTGGAGTCGGTGGCCGTGCGGTAGCCGGGGCCGAGCAGCGGGTTCGTCCAGGCCAGGGCGGGGACGGCCAGCGCCGGGACCAGGCCGCCCGCCACCGCCACCCCGACGACGGCCGGGCGGGCGACCCCCCGGACGACGTCGACGAGCGGGGAGGCCGCCAGCAGCCAGAGCGCGAGCACCGGGAGCAGGTAGCGCAGCCCGATCGGCCGCTGCTGCTGCAGGGTGAACACGGTCAGCACGACCGCGGGCAGCGCCACCACCCAGGCGGCCTCGCGGCGCGTCTCGCGTGGGAGCCGCGCCCAGGTCAGGGGCACCGTGGCCAGGACGAGCAACGTCGTCGGCGGCCACTTGACCACGAGGCTCGCCGGCCAGAACCACAGCCAGCGCCCGACGTGGGCCTGCCCGAGCACGAACGCCGGCCCCGGCTCGTCGCCGACCCGCAGCAGGTGGGCGGTGCCCCGCAGCCAGGCAGGCGGCAGCACCAGGTGCCCGAGCGAGGTCGCGACCGCGGCGAGACCGACCTGTCCCGGGACGATGGCGGCCGGCCCCAGGAGTGCGTAGACGACCATCACGGTCGTCCACGCGATCGCCACGATCACCGCGGCCCGGCCCACGGCCCGGCGGCGGTCGGAGCGCCAGGCGGCCGCGGCGACGGCCAGGGCCGCAGCCGCCACGACGAGCAGGCCGGTCAGGCGGGCCAGGATCGCCAGGCCCCCGCACACCCCGACCAGCACGATCGCCCACCGCGTCGGCGTCCGGCGAGCCCGGAGCACGGCCAGCGCCACCAGCACGGTCGTGAGCGTGGCCGGCACGTCGATGCCGTCGAGATGCCCGAGCCCGACCACGAAGGGGTTGGCCAGCCACAGGAGCCCAGCCAGGAGGCCGGCGGCCCCACCGAACAGCATCTGGCCGGTGACCGCCAGCAGCCAGGCCGCCGCCA
>DATBGF010000616.1:0-4846 GCA_036558145.1 Acidimicrobiales bacterium | reverse complement strand
GCCGCCAGCTGCGCGACCTGCCGCCACTGGCCGAGGTAGGGCACGTCGCCACATCACGGATCCTCATGGCCGACGCCCTCGCCGGCTACGGCACCGAGGTGATGGCCGGCAGCGGCCGGTTCCTCGACGCCTGGGACCGGGCCGGCCGCTCGCGGGTGCCCGGCTACGGCCCGGTGGCCGCCGCGGTGGCGATGATCCACGACCTGCGCGGCGACCAGGTGGCCCGGGCCGACTGGCTCGCGGTGCTCGACCAGCTGGGCGTCACACCCGAGGACACAGCGGGCTACAGCCCCACCTTCGACGCCATCGCCCTGCTCCACCATGGGCAGGCCACGCTGGCCCTCGAACGCCTCGAGTCCCCCGCGGGCGACCCCAAGCCGTGGCTCAAGGGGATACTGCAGCACTGGCACGTCGCCCTGCGCGTCGAAGCCGCCGTGCTGGCCGGCCGGCGCGACGCCTCCGACCATCTCGCTGCCGCCCGCCCGATCGTGGCCGGGAACCCCGTCGCCACCGCCATCCTCGACCGGGCCGCCGCTTTGCTGGCCGCGGACCGCGAGCGCCTGCTGATCGTCGCCACCGCGTTCGAGGCTGCCGGCTGCCCCTACCAGGCAGCCCGAACGCTGATCCTGGCCGGAGGCGAGAGCGCTGCGACCGGCAACGCCGCTCTCGCCGACCTCGGCCTCACCCCCTAGCCGCCACGGAGCGGGTCAGTGGGCGGCGGCGCCGGTCTGGACGACCTCGCCTGCCTGGAACAGGCCGAGGGCGCCCTGGCCGACGTTGGCGAACTTGTGGGTGACGATCGGGTAGAGGCCGTTCTCGGCCAGGGTGAACTCGACGAAGCCGCCCTGGGCCGGCTGGAGGTCCAGTGCCTGGGAGCCGCCCTGGTTGGGACCGGGCCGCAGCAGGTACTCGCCCTCCTTGTAGACGGTGTCGAACACCGTGCCGACGATGTGGAACGACGAGTTCTCCGACGGGCCGGCGTCGAGGACCCAGGCCCGGATCGTCTGGCCGGGCTCGACCCTGATGGGGGCGTGGCTGTACTGGTTCACGTAGCCGTTGAACACCACGGCGTCCCAGTCCGCGTCCTGCATCTTGGTGAGGTCGCCGGGCTGGCCCTGCGGTCCGAGGTACAGCTCGGACTGCACGAACAGGTACTCGTGGTCGACCGGGGCGAGGTCGGGCGGGTCGACGACCAGGGCGCCGTACATCCCGTTGCCGATGTGGTGCAGCGCCGGGGCCGTGCCGCAGTGGTACATGAAGATCCCGGAGTGCTCGGCCTTGAACTGGTAGACGAGCTGCTCGCCAGGGCCGATCGAGCGCATCTCGTCGTTCCAGGCCACCTCGCTGGCGTGGAAGTCGATCGAGTGGTCCATCTGGCCGTCGTTGACCAGCGTGATGGTGAACAGGTCGCCGATCCTGCCCCGCAGCGTCGGGCCGGGGACGCTGTCCTCGAAGGTCCACATCGTCTGGGTCACGCCCGGCGCCACCTCGATCTCGGTCTCGCCGGCATGCAGGGTGACCTGGTGCTCGACGCCGCCAGGCGCCGGTTGCAGGGTCGGGTCATAGGGCTGCCACCCGGCCGCGGGCTCCGCCTGGAAGTCGATCGTGGCCGCCGTGTCCGCACCTGCGGCCGTGTCCCCGCCTCCACCGTTGTCGCTCGGGGCGGCCCCGGTGACCTTGATGTCCAGCACCATGCCGGCCTCCTTGTGGCCGGGCACCGTGCACCACGCCTGCGCCGACTCCTCCATCACGCCGAGCTTGGCCGTGGCCGTCCCGCCCGGGTCGATCATGTCGGTGCCGGTCTGGCCGTCGAGCTTGAGGTCGTGGGGCATCGTGCCGTTGTTGGTGACCTGGAGGATCAGCTCGCTGCCCGCGGCCACCTCGATCGACGCCGGCTCGACCTTGAACTCGCTCAACGCGACCGCGACGGTCTTGGTCTCGCCCGAGCCCGACGTGGCGGCGCCGCCGCCCGCGCTGTCGCGGTCGGACAGGCTCACCGCGGCCACCGCGGCGATGGCCGCCACCAGGATCGCGAACGCCGAGCCGATGGCGGCGACGAACGCCCAGAACACCGCCGGGCCCTCCGGGCCCTTCGGCCCCTGCGGACCCGCCGGGCGGCCCGGGCCAGGTGTCGCGCGGGAGGGAGATCGTTCCTCGATCAGCGTCATGTCCCCACCGTGCGGCGGCCAATGCCTCTCCGCCCAGGGGACCTCCGACCTACTCGTAGGGACCTTGGTCCCATTGCTGTGAGACTCCGGCCATGGAGATCATCGACGCCGGCACGTTCGAGCCGGGTGCGGGCGGGACGGCCGACTACGTGGAGCGGTTGCGGGTGCCGGCACTCAGCTTCGGCACGTACTCCATCCCGGCCGGCGCACCGGACCTGCAGTCGCCCCACGCCGAGGACGAGATCTACGTCGTCGTGAGCGGGCGCGGGTCCTTCACGGCCGGCGGCCGGACGGTCGAGGATGTCGGCCCCGGTACCGCGCTGTTCGTCCCGGCCGGTGAGGAGCACCGGTTCCACGACGTCACCGAGGACCTGGCGACGCTGGTGTTCTTCGCCCCCGCCTTCAGCGGAACGCCGCGATGACGGGAGCGAACGCGGCCACCGCCTCCGGGGTCGCCGCCGCGGGGAGGTTGACGATCGCCTCCTGGACCCCGGCCTCGGCGTACTGGCGGTAGCGGCCGACGTGGTCGTCGACCGACGGTGCGCTGGCCGTGCTGAGGTTGGTGACCGTGATCTCGGCCGGGTCCCGGCCCTCGGTCGCGCAGTGGGCGTGCAGGACCTCGACCTTGTGGCGGACCGTGTCCGGGTCGCCGAAGAGGTTGCAGGCGTCGGCGTGGCGGGCGACCAGCCGTAGGGTGACCTGCTCGCCCGAGCCGCCCACCAGGATCGGCACGTGCTCCTGGAGCGGGCGCGGGTAGCAGACCGCCTCGGCCACCTCGATGGTCCGCCCCTTGTACGCGGGCGCGCCCTTGCCCCACATCAGGGGCAGTAGCTCCAGGGCGTCCTCGAGCATGGCGTAGCGCTCGGGCCGGGGCGGGAAGCGCCAGCCGTAGGCCTTGTGCTCGCGCTCGAACCAGGCGGCGCCGATCCCGGCGATGGCCCGCCCGCCGGACAGCACGTCCAGCGTGGCCACGATCTTGGCCAGGTGGGCGATGTTGCGGTACGTGACCCCGGTGACCATCGTCCCGAGCCGGATCGTCCCGGTGCGCCCGGCCAGGAAGCCCAGCGTGGTGTAGCTGTCCAGCATGTCCTCCCAGTGGCGGCCCACCGGCGGGATCTGCAGGAAGTGGTCCATCACCCAGAGGCTCGTGAACCCGGCCTCCTCGGCGGCGACCGCCACGTCCGCCAGCCGGTCGCGGGTCTCGGCCGGTCCCCCGGGCCAGTCGAAGCGGGGGAGCTGCAGGCCGAACGCGAGGGACATCGGGCTCTCCTTCTGGCGGGCGGCGGCCGCGGGTGCGGCCACCAGGTCGGGGGCGACGACGTGGACCGGACCGGGCTCGTGGACGGCGGCGAACCCGTCCCCGGCCAGCATGCCCCGCACGCTCGGCCAGGAGTCCAGCATCGAGGACAGGATGTTCGCCGGCACCGGCCGCTCCCGGTCCCGGTTGCGGGCCCGGCAGGTGGCCGCGTCCACGTCGAACACGACCGCCACGGCCGGCACGCCCGCCCGCTCTGCCGCCTCCCGCCAGCGCCGCCGCCGCTTGGCGTCCGTGCCCAGCGAGTCGACCACCGTGGTCAGGCCGCGCCGCAGCCGCCGCTCCACCACCAGGTCGAGCACGTCGAACGCGTCCTTCGAGGCCCGCTGGTCGTGCTCGCCGGTGCCGACGATGGCCCGCAGCCGGTCGGACGACACGACCTGGTCGGCGGGGAAATGCTCGGCGGCCCAGGTGGACTTGCCCGACGCGGGCGGGCCCACCAGCACCACGAGCGATCCCTGGGCCAGGCGCACGGGCCGCATCATGGCACGGGGGCGAAGGCCTCCAGCGTGGCGTCCACGTCGCCCAGGGGGTAGAGGATCGGCGCGGTGCAGCCGGCGGCCACATACTCCGCCACCTTGGCCCGGCACTCTTCCGCGGTCCCGGCCGCGCACAGCATCTGGACGATCTCGTCGGGGACCAGCTTGCTGGCCGCCACCACCTGGTCGTGGGTGGCGGGCCAGGTCAGGACGGCGCCGATCTCGTCCAGCAGGGCCTCGGGCACGCCGGACGCCGCCATGATGTGGGGCTGCTGGCCCAGGTACTGGGTCACGAGCAGGCGGGCCCCGTCGAGGGCCGCGTCCCGGTCGGCGTCGAGCGAGCACACCACCAGCTGGGGCCGGTCGACGTCGTCCAGCGTGCGGCCGGACCGGGCCGCGCCCTCGGCCAGCGCCTCGACCGCCCGCCGGTTGTAGTCCGGCGACACCAGGTAGTTGAGCACCGCGCCGTCGGCGATCTCGCCCGCGAGCGCCATCATCCGCATGCCGGTGGCGCCGATGTACAGCGGCACGTCCTTGGGCCGCCGCTCCTGGTGCACGTAGTCGAGCTCGACCCCGTCGAGGTGCACGTAGTCGCCCGCGAAGCTGACCGGGCCGTCGCAGCGCAGCAGCGCCCGCACGGACTCGACCACCTCGCGCATCACGTTCAGCGGGGACTCGCGGGCGATGCCGACCTTGGCCGCCAGCGGGTCCCACCACGCGCCCAGGCCCGCCAGGATCCGCCCCGGCGCCAGGTCGTCCAGGGTGGAGAACAGCGACGCCAGCCGGGCCGGGTTCCGGGTCCAGACGTCGATGACCCCGGAGCCGACCGCGATCCGCTCCGTGGTGGCGGCGAACGCGGCCATGGGCACCGTCGCCTCCCGGAC
>DATBGF010000615.1:0-15183 GCA_036558145.1 Acidimicrobiales bacterium | reverse complement strand
CAGGATCTACGCCCGCTACGACTTCGGGCGCCTGGCCCGCATCCACATGCTCGACGGCCGCCAGTACCGCACCCCGCAGGCCTGCCCCCGCCCGGGCCGGGGCGGGGCCAACGTCGTGGGCGAGAGCTGCCGCGAGCTGTTCGACCCCGAGCGCACGATGCTCTCCAGCCAGCAGGAGCGCTGGCTGGACGACGGCGTGCGGGGCGCGGCCGACCGCTGGAACGTGCTGGCCCAGGCCACGCTGATGGCACGCGCCGATCCCCGCATCGGGGGCGAGGAGCAGTTCTGGACCGACGCGTGGGACGGCTACCCGGCCGCCCGCACCCGGCTGCTCACCGGCCTGCGCGACCGGGACGCCCGCAGCTGCGTGGTGATCTCCGGCGACGCCCACGCCACGTTCGCCGCCGACCTGCGCCAGGACGCCGGCAACGAGGACAGCCCCGTCGTGGCGACCGAGGTGTGCGGCACCTCGATCACCTCGCAGGGCCGGCCCGCCTCCCAGATCGAGACGCTGCTGCGGGAGAACCCCGACATCCACTACGCCGACGCCAGCCGCCGGGGCTACACGGTCCTCGACATCACCCCCGACGAGACCCGGGTGGCGCTGCGCGTGCTCGACGACGCCGCCGTGCGCACGACCGGGGTCAGCACCGCCGCCACGTTCACCGTCGAGCGGGACCGGCCGGGCCTCCAGGACCAGGGCGCCGTCAGGCCGCGAAGGTGATCACGTTGCCTGCGGGGTCGGCGACCGTGGCCGTCCGACCCGCCGCACCGACCGGCAGGGCGCGGGCGGACAGGTCGGCCAGCTGGCGGTCGAGATCGTCCACCGCCACGGTGACCTGCGCCGTGCCGGCGCGGCCGGCGTCGTCCACCACCTGGATCCCGGCGGTCTCGGTGAGCTGCCACTCGGCCAGCCGCTCGTCCGCCAGGGGGAAGACGTCGGGCGGCCGGCCGAACAGCCGCTCATACCAGTCGAGCGCGGCGACGAAGTCCGCGACCGGGAGCACCGCGAGCACGTTCGTCATCACCACTCGATCGAACCTACGAAGCGTGAGGGGATCAGTGCCAGGGCCAATACCGAGTGAGTGGACCAGTCCAATTCCCGGACGGGTACCGTCGCCCTGGTGGACCTGCACATCAGCCTGGTCGGGCGCCGGGATCTGACCGGCGAGATCTACAGGCAGATCCGCGGGGCCATCCTGGAGGGGCGGCTCCGCCACGGCGACCCCCTGCCACCGAGCCGCGAGCTGGCCCGGCGCCTCTCGGTGTCGCGGACCACCGTGATGGTGGCGTACGACCGGCTGATCGGCGAGGGCTTCGTGGCCACCCGGGTCGGGGCCGGCACCTTCGTGGGCCACGACATCCCGACCGCGGCGGGGAGGCCCTCCCCCGCCCCGCCCACGCTGGCGGCGCAGCCGGTCTGGGACGGCATCCCGCTGCTCGGCGTGTTCGTCGACGAGGCCGTCTACGACTTCCGCAGCGGGATGCCCGACACGTCCATGTTCCCCTTCCAGACCTGGCGACGGCTCGTCGCCCGCGAGCTGCGCCCCGACGGCGCCGGCGGCCGGCCTTACGGCGATCCCGCCGGCCACCCCGGGCTGCGGGTCGCCATCGCCCGCCACCTCGCCACCTCCCGCGACGTCGTGACCCGCGCCGAGGACGTCACCGTCACCAACGGGACCCAGCAGGCGATGGACCTGGTGGCCCGCGTGCTGCTGGCGCCGGGCGACGAGGTGGCGGTGGAGGACCCGGGCTACGAGCCGGTCCGGCGCCTGTTCGAGTCCCTGGGGATGCGGGTCCGGGGCGTACCGGTCGACCGCGAGGGGCTGGTGGTCGACGCGCTGCCGGAGGGGGCCCGCCTGGTCTCCGTCACGCCGTCGCACCAGTTCCCCCTGGGCGTGCCCCTCTCGCTGCCCCGGCGCATCGCCCTGCTCGACTGGGCCCGCCGGCACGACGCCGCCATCGTGGAGGACGACTACGACAGCGAGTTCCGCCACGGCGGGCGGCCCATCGAGCCGCTGCAGACCCTCGACCGCGAGGGCCGGGTGGTCTACGTCGGCTCCTTCTCCAAGACCATGCTCCCCAGCCTGCGCGTGGGCTTCGTGGTGGCTCCCGCCCCGCTGCGCCACGCGCTGAGCGCCGCCCGGTACGTGACGGACTGGCACACCGCCCTGCCCACCCAGGCGGCGCTGGCCCGCTTCCTCGACGAGGGCTGGTTCGTCCGCCACATCCGCCGCGTGCGCGCCGTCTACGAGGAGCGCCACCGGCGCATCGTGGACGTCCTGGCGCGCGACTTCGCCGGCCTGCTCGAGGCCGTGCCGTCGGTGACGGGCCTCCACCTCGCAGCCCTGGCCCCCGGGGCCTCGCCCGCGGAGATCGCGGGCGTGGCCGACCGGGCCGCGGACAGCGGCGTCGAGGTCCAGCGCCTGGCGGCGTGCGGCGTCGAGGGGCCCGGGCCCGCCGGCCTGGTGCTCGGCTTCGGCGCCATCGCCACCGGCGACATCGAGGAGGGGCTGCGCCGGCTGCGGGCCGCCTTCGACGGCTGATCAGGTCCGGCGGGGATCGAACCCGAACGGCAGCTCCAGCCGGTTGGCCGCCATCAGCTCGGCATCGCCGAGGATCTCCGGCGTGGGACCGTCGGCCACGATCACCCCGTCGTTGAGGATCACCGACCGGGGGCACAGCTCCAGCGCGTAGGGCAGGTCGTGGGTGACGATGACCGCGGTCACCGGCAGGGTGACCAGGATGTCGGCCAGGTCGCGCCGGGCGGCCGGGTCGAGGTTGGACGTGGGCTCGTCCAGCACCAGGATCTGCGGGTCCATGGCCAGGACCGTCGCCAGGGCGACCCGGCGGCGCTGGCCGAAGCTCAGGTGGTGCGGGGGCCGCGCCCCGGACCCGTCCATGCCCACGGCGTCGAGCGCGGCGCGCACCCGGGCGTCCACCGCGTCGCCCGCCAGGCCCAGGTTGGCCGGGCCGAAGGCGACGTCGTCGCGCACGGTCGGCATGAACAGCTGGTCGTCGGGATCCTGGAAGACAACGCCGACGCGGCGCCGGATCTCCTTGAAGTTCGCCTTGGTGACCGGCAGCCCACCGATGGCCACCTCGCCGGCCTGGGGCAGCAGGATGCCGTTGAGGTGGAGGATCAGCGTGGTCTTGCCCGCCCCGTTGGGGCCGAGCACAGCCACCCGCTCGCCGGCGGTGATGTCGAGGTCGACGCCCCGCAGCGCGGGCGACCCGTCGGGGTAGCTGTAGACGAGCCCGTGGACGTGGACCGCGGCGGCGTCGTTCATGCCGCCACCTGCGCGGCCAGGGCGGCGGCGGCCGCCAGCAGCGGCACGACCGAGGCCAGGGCCCACTCGTGGCGCGGGGTGTGCTCGCGGGCCGCGGGCGGCAGCTCGCCGGTGAAGCCCCGCGACAGCATGGCGACGTGGATCCGCTCGCCCCGCTCGAACGCCCGCACGAACAGCGTGCCCGCCGACGCGGCGACGGCCCGGCCCTGCCAGGCCCAGCGGGCGTCGTAGCCCCGGGACAGGCGGGCGATGCGCATGCGCCGGACCTCGCCGGTGATGACCTCGGCGTAGCGCACCATGAACCCGGCGATGGCGGTGAACACCCGCGGCACCCGCAGCCGGTCCAGCCCGCACAGCAGCTCGGGCACCGACGTGGTGGTGGCCAGCAGCGTCGTGGCCGCCACGCCCAGGGTCCCCTTCACCAGGATGTTCCAGGCGGCCCACAGGCCCGGCTCCGACAGCGAGACGCCCAGCACCTCGGTGTGCGGGGCCTGACCCACCAGCGGCAGGAACAGGGCGAAGGCCACGAACGGCACCTCGATGACCAGCCGCCGGGCCACCAGCGTGAGCGGCACGGTGGCGATGAGGGCGACGGCCGCCAGCAGCACGGCGTCGAGGGCGAAGACCCAGAACGCGTCCCGGGGGGTGGCGACCACGGCGAACACGAAGCCCAGCGTGGCGGCCACCTTCACCTGGGGCGCCAGGCGGTGGACCACGCTGTGGCCCGGCCGGTGCAGGCCGTGGCTGTGGCCGTGGCCGCCGCTCATGCGGTCCCCCGGCGGCGCCGGCGGACCAGCAGGACGAAGCCCCCGGCCAGCGCGAAGGTGACGGTCACGCCGATGATCCCGGCCAGCCCCGTGCTGAGCCGGTCGTTGTCCACGCCCTGCACCCCGTAGCCCGCCAGCGGGCTGTCCTCGGTCCGGTGCGTGGTCTCCTGGTCGGCGAAGCCCTGGTCGATGGCGACCTTGTTGAGGCCGTCGGGCGAGCTGCTGGCCTGCGGGCTGACGAAGAACGCCAGCGCCAGGGCGACGAGCAGCCCGGCCGCGACGAAGACCGCGAGCCGCACGCGGGTCCGGGTCATCTCAGCCACCCACCGCTGTGGCGCTCCGGCCCGGGACCGGCGCCGCCGCCGGCGCGGCCACGAGGTCCCGGGCGCCGTGGACGAGGTCGGGCCGCACGGCCATCACCGCGCTCACGGTCATCGCCGTGATCAGCGCCTCGCCCAGCCCGATGAGGACGTGGGTCCCGACCATGGCCCCCGCCACCCGGGCGACGGACGCGCCGCCCGCCCCGCCGACGGCGTACTCCAGCGTGAAGGCCAGGGAGGCCAGCACCACCGACAGCCCGGCCCCGATCCCCGAGGCCACCACCACGCCGGCGCGGGTGGACGGCAGCAGGCGCCTGGCAAGGAGGAAGATCGCGTAGCCGCCGAAGGCGCCGACGATCGCCATGTTGATCACGTTGAGGCCGAGCGCCGACAGCCCGCCGTCGGCGAACAGCAGCGCCTGGACCACCAGCACGACGGACACGCACAACGTGCCCAGGTAGGGCCCGACGAGGATCGCCGCCAGCGCCCCACCGAGCAGGTGCCCGCTGGTCCCGGCGGCCACCGGGAAGTTGAGCATCTGCACCGCGAAGATGAACGCGGCCACGAGGCCGGCCATCGGCGCCTGCTTGTCCTCCATCACCTCGCCCGAGCGCCGCACGCAGACCACCACGACACCCGCCGCTGCCGCCCCTGCGGCCAGCGATGTCGGTGCGTCGATGAACCCGTCGGGAATGTGCACCACGCCTCCTCGTCCCCGCTTGCTACGACTGTGTCGCAATAAGTTCGTAGCCGCAACCGGGGGCGGATGTGGGGATTACGCGGGGCTGACCCCGGCCGGCTCGGCCGCCCGGGCCAGGGCGGCCAGATGGGCGTCGACTCCGTCGAGGCCGGCACCCATGGTGTTGATGCCCAGGTGGGTGGCGCCCGCGTCGCGCCAGCGGCTGACCTGGCGCTCGAACTTGGCGGGATCGTCGGGCAGCCACCCGACCCGGCCCTCCATGCCCAGCACCTCCGGGTCCCGGCCGGCGTCCTCGGCCGCGGCGGCGATGACCGCCCGGGCCCGGTCCAGCTCCTCGCCCGGGCGGACCTGGGGGAACCAGCCGTCGGCCAGCCGGCCCATGCGGCGGTAGGCCGCGTCCGACGACCCGCCGATCCACACCGGGATGGGGCGCTGCACCGGAGCCGGGGCCAGGCCCGCGGCGGTGATCGTGTCGAACTCGCCCTCGTGGGTCACCGCCGTCTCGGTCCACAGCCGGCGCAGCACGCCGATCTGCTCCGACAGCCGGCGGCCCCGCCGCTCGAACGGCTGGCCCAGCGCCTCGTACTCGACCGCGTTCCAGCCCAGGCCCACCCCGAGGCGGAAGCGGCCCCCGGTGAGCAGGTCGACCTCGGTGGCCTGCTTGGCCACCAGGGCGGTCTGGCGCTGGGGCAGGATGATGATCCCGGTCACCAGCTCGAGCCCGGTGAAGCCGGCCAGGTAGCCGAACATCACGAACGGCTCGTGGAACGTCGTGGCGATCGTGTACGGCCCCCGCCAGGGCGCGTGGGCCTCCGGGTCGGCCCCGAGGACGTGGTCGTACACCAGCAGGTGGCGGTAGCCGAGCGCCTCCACCCCCTCGGCGTAGGCACGCAGGGCACCGGCATCGCCGCCCAGCTCGGTCTGCGGGAACACCACGCCGATCTGCACGCCCGCACGCTACCGGCGCGCGCGGCTCAGCCGATCCAGTAGCGGCGCAGCGCCTGGCCGTCGTGGCCGGTGCCGACCTCGGCGAGGACGCCCCCGCAGCGCTCGATGACCGTGGCCGAGCCGACGTTGTCGTCGTCGCAGGTGACCAGGACCCGCTCGACCCCGAGGCCGGCCACGATCCCCAGGCTCTGGCGCAGGATCTCGGTGGCGTAGCCGCGCCGGCGGTGCTCGGGGAGGACGCCGTAGCCGATGTGGCCCCCTTCCACGAGGAGGCGCTCGGTCAACCGGTGGCGGATCGACGACCGGCCCACGATCACCCCGCCCGCCTCGGCCACGAGGAACGTGTTGGGCACGAAGTGGGCGGGCAGGTCCTCGCCCTGCTCCCGCCGGGCCAGGAGCTGGACGTAGTCGCCGAACGGCATGCCCGCGTCGTAGCCGAGCCCGAACAGGAAGCCGTCGCCCGCCATGGCCCGGTGGGCGCGGCGGAACTCGTCCTCGTCCTCGGGGACCAACCGCCGCAGGGTCAGGGGCTCGCCGGGCACGGCGCCCACTCTGCGGGAGGCACCACCCGCGGTGCGACCGATTTCCCGACCGATCAACCCTTGACCTCGCCTAGATAACCGTTATAGACAACACGTATGAAGGATGCGATCCTGGCCCTGCTGGCCAAGGAGCCGGCCCACGGCTACGAGCTGCGCCAGCGGCTGGCCGCCGCGCTCGGGCCGGCCGGCGGGGCGCTCAACCCCGGGCAGGTGTACGTCACGCTGTCCCGGCTGGAGCGGTCGGGCCTGGTCCGGTCCGAGACGGTCGGGCAGTCCAGCCAGCCGGACAAGAAGGTCTACGACCTCACCCCCGCCGGGCGCGAGCAGGTCGAGACATGGCTGACCGACGTGTCGTGGTCCAAGGTGGCGCCGGTCGAGTTCCACCTCAAGCTGGTGGCCGCGGCGCTGACCCGCCTGGCCGATCCGGTCGCCCTGGTGGACGCCCAGCGGCTCGAGCTCCTGCGCCAGCTGCGCGAGCTGCAGTCCCTGGCGCAGTCCGAGCCGGACGGATCCGACGGCTGGCTGCTGATCGAGGGGGCCGCGCTGCGGCTCCAGGCCGACATCCGCTGGCTCGAGGCCTGCGAGCAGCGCTGGCTGGAGAGGGGGCCGGGATGAGTGCACCCGTGGTCGAGGCGAGGAGCTTGGTGCGCCGCTACCCCGGCGAGCCCGCCCCGGTGCGGGCGGTCGACGGCGTCGACCTGGTCGTCGAGCCGGGCGAGACCGTGTCGGTCATGGGCCCCAGCGGCTGCGGCAAGTCCACGCTGCTGCATCTGCTGGGCGGCTTGGACCGGCCCGACGAGGGCGAGGTCCACCTGGGCGGCCAGCGGGTCGACCGCCTGTCAGAGACCGACTGGGCGGTGCTGCGGCGCCGGCAGATCGGCTTCGTCTTCCAGGCCTTCCACCTGGTGGACGAGCTGACCGCGGTGGAGAACGTCGAACTGCCCGCGCTCCTGGCGGGCGAGGGCCGGCGCGCCGCGCGGCGCCGCGCGGTCGAGCTGCTGGAGCGGCTCGGGGTCGGCGAGCGGGCCGGGCACCTGCCCGACCGTCTCTCCGGCGGCGAGCGCCAGCGCGTGGCCGTGGCCCGGGCGGTGGTCAACGAGCCGCTGGTGGTGCTGGCCGACGAGCCCACCGGCAACCTCGACAGCCACGCCACCGGCGAGATCCTGCGCCTGTTCGCGGACCTGGGCACAGCCGGCCAGACCTTCATGATCGTGACCCACGACCCCCGGGTGGCGGCGACGGCCGACCGGCTGCTCACCATGCGCGACGGCGCCATCGTGGCCCAGACCCGCCTCGGCGGCGGGCTGCCCGGATCCGCCCTGGCCGCGCTGGTGGACCTGGAAGGCGCCTGATGGGCACCGCCGCCATCCCGCTGCGCCTGGCCCGGCGGAACCTGCGCCACCGCCCCTGGCAGGCGCTGCTCCTGCTGGTCACGCTGACCATCGCCACCGGCACCATGGGCCTGGCCCTGTCCGTCTACGGCAGCGGCGACGCCCCCTGGGACCGGGTGTGGCGGGCCACCGACGGGTTCCACGTCCTCGTCGGCGCGTACCACGCACCGGACGAGCCGGGCGATGCCGCCGTGGTCGCCGAGCAGCGCCAGCGCGCGCTGGCGGCCGCCCAGTCGCCCGAGGTCGTGGCGGTCGGGGGCCCGTGGACCCACCTCTACGGCAACCTGGCGGTGCCCGGCGGCTACGAGGACCTCACCGCCGAGGTGCGCGACCCCGGCCGCTCGCCGGTCGACCAACCCCTGGTCACCGAGGGCGAGTGGCTCGGCTCCGGGGACGGCGTGGTGCTGGAGCACGGGCTCGCCCGCGCCCTCCACGTCGGTCCGGGCGACACGATCACGGTCAACGGCCGGTCCTTCCCGGTGCGGGGCGTGGCCATGACCGTCTCGCGTGGGCTGTTCCCGCTCAGCCGGCCCGCCCAGGCGTGGGTCACCCCCGACACCGCGGCGCAGATGCAGGCCGTGGGGTTGACCGAGGAGGGGTTCGAGATGCAGCTGCGGC
Source organism: Acidimicrobiales bacterium (assembly GCA_036558145.1). Lineage (GTDB taxonomy): Bacteria > Actinomycetota > Acidimicrobiia > Acidimicrobiales > VFJN01 > ZC4RG19. The sequence goes on along the minus strand of DATBGF010000615.1, from coordinate 6,607 downwards.
TGCGGGACCCCGACGCGTCGGCGACCTTCGCCGCGGCCCACCCCGAGCTCAGCCCGGAGGACACCGGCTCGGTGGTCGCCTTCACGGAGACCTGGCAGGCGCGGCGCGCCGCGTCGCACTCCGACCTCGACATCGTGGCCGGGACCCTGGCCGCCGCCGCCGTCCTGCTGGCCCTGCTGGCGACGGCCACCGCCGCGGTGCTGGTGGTCGACCGGATGGCGGCGCAGACCCGCCAGGTGGGCACGCTCAAGGCGGTCGGTGTCACTCCCCGCCAGGTCGTGGCGGCGCTGCTGGCCGAGCACCTGGCCGTCGCCCTGCTGGCCGTGGTGCTGGGGCTGGGGATCGGCCGCCTGCTCGCCCCCCGGATGGCGGCGTCGTCGGTGACGCTCCTGGGCCCGCCCGAGACCCCGCCGCTCACGCCGGGCCGCGTGGCGCTGATCGCCGCGGTGGCGGTGGGCGTGGTCCTGCTGGGCACCGTCCGGCCCGCGCTGCGGGGCATCCGCCGCAGCACGCTGGCCTCGCTGGCCACCGGTCCCCGCCCGCCGCGGCGCCCCGGACCGATCGCCCGCGTGGTGGCGGCGGCCGGCCTGCCGCTGCCGGCGGTGCTGGGCCTGCGCTCCGCCTGGCGGCGGCCGTCCCGCCTGCTCACCAACGGCGCCAGCCTGACCCTCGGCGTCGCCACGGTGGTGGTGGCGCTGGGGCTGCGCCCGAGCCTCGGCAAGCTCCACTCCGAGCCCGCGGACGCCGGTCACGCGGCCAGCGGCCCCGGCATCGATCCGCTCTATGCCCAGGTGCGCACCATCGTGCTGGTCACCGCGGCCCTGCTGCTGGTGCTGGCCACGATCAACGCCGTGATCGTCGCCGCCTTCGCGGCCCGCGACAGCGCCCGCAACCACGCCGTGCTCCGCGCCGTGGGCGCCACCCCCCGCCAGACCACCACGGCGCTGATCGTGTCGCAGCTGGGCGCCAGCGCCCTGGCGGTGGTGCTGGGCATACCGCTAGGCCTCGGCCTGTGGAAGCTCATGGACGGCGGCGACCTCCCGGAGGTCCCGGTGCCCGCCCCCCACCTGGTGCTGCTGGCCGTCCTCGTCCCCCTGGCGTTCGCCGCCCTGGTCGCCGTCCCCGCCCGCCGCCAGGCCCGCCGCCCGGTGGCCCCGGTCCTCGCGGAGGAGTGACACCGGCGCGCGCTTAACGTCGCGCGTGTGCTGATCACCACCTCCATCGACCTCCCGGGGTACGAGATCGTCGCCGTCCAGGGCGAGGTCTTCGGGCTCACCGTGCGCTCCCGCAACATCGGGGCCGGCTGCATCGCCGGCTTCCGGGCCATCGGCGGCGGTGAGATCCCCGAGTTCACCCAGCTGCTGACCCAGAGCCGCAACGAGGCCATGGCCCGCATGGTGCAGCAGGCCATCGCGCTCGGCGGCAACGCCATCCTGTCGATGCGCTTCGACTCCGGCGCCATCGGCACCTGGAGCGAGATCTGCGCCTACGGCACGTCCGTGTGGGTCAACCCGGTGACCGACTACGCCCGCCAGCAGTACGACGCCATGGTCCGGGCCGGGCAGCTCCCCCAGCAGCAGCAGTACGCCACCCGGGTGAGCGAGTGGGACCGGACCGGCGCCGCTCCCCCGCCACCGCGGCCCGACGCGCCCACCCGCTGAGCCGGTACTTTGCGGGGATGGCGGCGACGGACGCTCCCCCGAAGAACCTGCTCGATCCCGAGTGGTGGGTCGATCTCGACCGCGTGCACGAGTTCTTCACCTGGGCCCGCGAGGAGGCGCCCGTCTACCGGGACGCCAACGGCTACTGGATCGTGACCCGGCACGCCGACATCATCGACGTCGAGCGGCGCAGCGACGTGTTCTCCTCCCGGGGCTCCTACCGGGCCAACCTGGCCATGGAGGAGTCGAACACCATCGCCCTCGACGACCCCGAGCACCTGGAGCAGCGCCGTCTGGTCAGCCGGCAGTTCACGCCCCGGGCCGTGCAGGTCCACGAGGGGTTCCTGCGCTCGCGCATCGACGAGCTGCTCGACGCCGTCGGCCCGCACGGGCGGCTGGAGGTGGTGCAGGACCTGGCGGCCCAGCTGCCCTCCCGGCTCACCGCCGACCTTCTCGGCTTCCCGGAGGAGCGCTGGGAGGACCTCAAGTCCTGGTCGGAGCGGCTCATGCGCACCGACGCCATCACGCTCGACACCGACGCCTTCACCGGCGTCGTGAGCGCCATCACCGAGTTCAACGGTGTCCTCCAGGAGATCTCCGAGGACCGCCGCGGCTGCCCGGCCCACGACCTCATCTCCACCTGGACCACGGCCGGCTTCGACCCGCTGAAGCTGATGCACGAGACCGGGCTCTACATCGCGGGCGGCGCGGAGACGACCCGCACCGTCATCGCCCGGGGCCTGGCGGTGCTGGCCGAGCACCCCGACCAGTGGGAGGCGGCCGCGGCCGACCCGACCCTGGTGCCCGGCCTGGTCGAGGAGGTCATCCGCTGGGTGACCCCGCTCAACAACATGTTCCGGCGGGTGCTCACCGACGACCACATCGGCGACCAGCCGGTGAAGGCGGGCGAGCGCGTCATGCTCGCCTACCCGTCGGCCAACCGGGACGAGGCCGTGTTCGCCGAGCCGTTCCGCTTCGACATCCGGCACGACCCCAACCACCACCTCGCCTTCGGCCAGGGCACCCACTTCTGCGTCGGCGCCAACCTGGCCCGGCTCGAGCTGCGGATGCTGTTCGCGGCGCTCACCGAGCGTTGGACCGACCTCCGGGTGCTCACCCCGCCCGACATCGAGCCGAACATCTTCGCCGGCGCCGTCCGGCGCTTCGACCTCGGCTTCGACCTGCGCTGAGCTACGGCCGGGCCAGCCGGGCGCGGGCGGCCCCGGCCAGCCGGTCCGCGGCCTGCCGCCGGCCGGCCCGGTCCCGATCCGCCTTGATCAGGTCGAACAGCTCCCGGTTGAGGCTGATGTCCGGCTCCTCGATGCCGGCGTAGGCCCGCAGCGTCGTGGCCGAGTGGTAGCGGACGAGGTACTCACGGTCGCACACGCCCCGGGCCAGCCCGTCGATCAGCCTCGCCGTGGGCGCGAAGTCGGCCAGCGCCATGGCGGCGTCGAGCTGGCAGCCCCAGAACTCGTCGCCGGCCAGCACGGCGAGGACCGGCTCGGACCAGGACTGGTCGCCGGTGAGCACGAGCATGGCCTGGGCCAGGCGGACCGCGAACGTGCCGGTGGCGGTACCCGCGGCGGCTCGCAGGCACGCCTCGGCGCCGGCGGGCGCACGGCCGGCCTCGGCCAGCGCCCGGATGGCCAGCGGGGCCAGGGCGTCGGACTCGGCGACGCCCAGGGCCAGCATGCGGGCGACCTCGCCGGGATCCGACCGCTCCCGGCGCACCAGGCACTCGAACTCGGGACCGTCGTGCCACACCAGGTACGGGTCGCCGAACACGTCGCGCCGCCAGCGGCCCCAATCGGAGTCGACCACGCCGCCACGCTAAGCCCCGACCGGTTCCAGCACGTCGCGGGCCTCGGGCGGCGGGAGGCGGGTCTCGCCCTCGATGTCGACCCGGGGCAGGCGGCGGTCGAGCCCGCGCGGCAGCCACCAGTTGGCCCGGCCCATGAGCTGGAGGGCCGCCGGCACCAGGGCCATGCGCACGACGGTGGCGTCCACGAGGATGCCGGTGGCGAAGCCGAGGCCGAACATCTTGAGGACCGGGTCGGCCCCCAGGGTGAACGAGGCGAACACGGCGATCATGACCAGGGCGGCCGAGGTGATGACCCGGGCGGTGGTGGTGATGCCGGCCACGATCGACTGGGTGTTGTCGCCGGACGAGAGGTACTCCTCCCGCACCCGGGACAGCAGGAAGACCTCGTAGTCCATCGACAGCCCGAAGAGGACCGCGAACACGAAGAACGGCAGGAACCCGACGATGGGCAGCGACTCGTGCACGCCAAACAGCGAGGCGCCCCACCCCTTCTGGAACACCGCCACGATCACGCCGTAGGCCGCCCCCACCGAGAGCACGTTCATGGCGGCCGCCTTGAGGGGCACGACGATCGACCGGAACACGACCATCAGCAGCAGGAAGGACAACCCGATCACCGCGCCCATGAACCACGGCAGCCGGTCGTTGATGCGGGCGCTCAGGTCGATGAGGAACGCGGTCTGGCCGCCCACGTGCGCCTGGGCGGGCGAGCCCCGGAGGGCATCGGGCAGCACCGTGTCCCGCAGGCGATGGACCAGCGCGTCGGTGGCGGCGTCCTGGGGCGCGCTGGCCGGCTCGACCTGGATCACCGCGCTGTCGCCGGCGCCGGACACCACGGGATCGCTCACGGCCGCGATGCCGGGATCGGCGGCCAGCGCCGCCCGCACCGCCTCCGGTGCGCCCTCGTCGCCGGCCCGGTCCACCGCCACGAGCAGCGGGCCGTTGAAGCCCGGGCCGAACGCCGCCGCCAGCTGGTCGTAGCCGCGCCGCAGGGTCGACGACTCCGGCAGGGTGCCGTCGTCGGGCTGGCCCAGGCGCAGGTCGAGGGCGGGGGCGGCCAGCGCCAGCAGCACGGCCACGCTGCCCACCAGGTAGACGACCGGGTGGCGGGACACGTGGCGGCTCCAGCGCGCCCACCCGTGGGCCCGGCCGGCGGCGTCGACCGTGGCGGGCTCGACCCGGGGGTTGCGCCCCGGCAGCCCGAACCGGTCGACGTTGTGCCCGGCGAACCCGAGCAGCGCCGGGAGCAGCGTGACGGCGGCCAGCACCATCACCGCCACGACCAGCGCGGCGCCCGCGCCGTCCAGCGTGATGTTGGAGATCCCCACGATGGCCAGGCCGAAGATCGAGATCACTACGGTCGCACCTGCGATCAGCACGGCCTGGCCGGCGGTAGCGATGGCGCGGCCCGCGGCGTCCTCCACGGTCAGGCCCCGGTGCAGCCCGGCCCGGTGGCGGGTGATGATCAGCAGCGAGTAGTCGATGCCCACGCCCAGGCCGATCAGCGCGCCCAGCTCCTGGACGTCGGCGGGGAGGTCGATCACCGCGGACCCCAGGGCGATGACGAGGGACCCGGCGGCCAGCCCCACCACCGCGGTGCCGATGGGGAGACCCATGGCGATCACCGAGCCGAACGCCAGCAGCAGGATCAGCGCGGCGGCCAGCAGGCCCACGGCCACCGACGCGTCGGGCTCGACCTCCTCCGCGTTCTGGGGCACCTCGCCGCCGTAGTCGACCGCCAACCCCCGCTCGACCAGCGGGGCGGCGGTCGCCTGCAGCTGGTGGTACACGCCGGTGCCCAGGTCCGGCGCGCTCTGGTCGTAGCGCACGGTGACCAGGGCGGTGGCACCGTCCTCGGACAGCTGCTGGTCGACGCTCACGACGTGGGGCAGCGCCTCCATGCGCGCCACCGCGTCCGCCAGCGCCGCATCCCCGCCCGCCTGGGCGAGCGTGCCGTCTCCGACGTACACCACGACCTGGGCGGAGGACCCGGCCCGCTCCGGCAGCGTCCGCTCCAGCAGCTCGCTGGCGCGCCGCGAGTCGGACCCGGGGATCGTGCCGAACGAGTCGTGGTTGAACTCGCCGCCCGCTACCCCGCCGGCCACCGCCAGCAGCACCACCGCGGCCAGCCAGGCCGCCACCACCCACCGCCGGTGCCGCACTGCGGACCGGCCCAGCCTGTAGAGGACCGTCGACACGCTCGCCATCCCTTCGCTCGCGGGTTGCGTACGAGGTGATGGTGCGAGCGGCGGGGTCGTCCGGGCATCGGCGGATCGGCCGGTTCGCGACCCGGCCGATCATCCGGTCACGGGGTCATCCTTTCGGCCGGGGACCCGGCCGGTCTCGTAGGCCCACATGGCGATCTCCACCCGGTTCCGGGCCCCGAGCTTGGTCATGAGGCTGGCGATGTGCGTCTTGGTGGTGCTGAGAGCGATGTAGAGCTCGTCCGCGATCTCGCGGTTGGTGCGGCCCCGGGCCACCGCCGCCATGACCTCCTCCTCCCGGTCGGTCAGCGGCTCGACCGGCTGGGGCGGCGGGCGGGACGGCCCGGCCCCGGCGAAGGCGTCGAGCAGCCGGGCGGTGATGCTCGGCGAGATGAGGGCGTCGCCCGCGGCCGCGGCGTGGACGGCCTGGGTCAGCATCTCGGGGCCCGCGTCCTTGAGCAGGAAACCCCGGGCGCCGGCCCGGAGCGCGGCGTACACGTACTCGTCGAGGTCGAACGTGGTCACGACCACGACGGCCATCGGCTCAGCGACCTCGGGCCCGGCCAGCGCCTCGGTGGCCTCGATGCCGTCGAGGCCGGGCATGCGGATGTCGAACAGGCACACGTCCGGGCGCAGGCGCCGGGCCAGGGCGACGGCCTCCTGGCCGTCCGCGGCCTCGCCCACGACCTCGATGCCGTCCTGCGCGTCCAGGATCATCCGCAGCCCGGTGCGGACGAGCTCCTGGTCGTCCGCCACCAGGACCCGGATGGTCACGGCGCCGCGCCGGTGCGGGGAAGCGTCGCCGTCACGGTCCAGCCCCGGTCGAGGTTGGGACCGGCGGCGCAGGTGCCGCCCAGCAGGTGGGCGCGCTCGATCATCCCGATCAGCCCGTAGCCCGGGCTCGACCCGTTCGGGGCGGG